>JADZBD010000022.1 GCA_020852255.1 Bacteroidia bacterium
CCCGTTCAAAAGAAGTTTACAACCCATAGGGCCTTCATCCTTCACGCGGCTTGGCTGGATCAGTGTTGCCACCATTGTCCAATATTCCTTACTGCTGCCTCCCGTAGGAGTCTGGTCCGTGTCTCAGTACCAGTGTGGGGGTTAATCCTCTCAGATCCCCTACCGATCGTTGCCTTGGTGGGCCGTTACCCCGCCAACTAGCTAATCGGACGCATGCCCATCTTCAACCGCCGGAGCTTTCATTGAAAAATGATGCCATCTCTCAATAATACTGGGTATTAATTCCCGTTTCCGGGAGCTATTCCCAAGTTGAAGGTAAGTTGCATACGTGTTACGCACCCGTGCGCCGCTCGTCAGCATGTATTGCTACACCTGTTACCGCTCGACTTGCATGTATTAGGCCTGCCGCTAGCGTTCATCCTGAGCCAGGATCAAACTCTCCATTGTAAAGTTTGATTTTCCTGATGGCCCCGCATCACTGCGGTGCCAGGGAAGTTTACTCAAGGTTTTGACTTCCTTCCCGGCCTCGCCGGGAAAGGGGTCCGCTATTTCATAGCCTCTTCAATCTTTTCAAAGAACCTTTTCTATTCTCAAAAGTCCACGTTCGGACTTCTAACTCTATTCAATATCCCCTAAAATGGGACGGCAAAAGTAGAAACCGTTTTCCTATCCACCAAATATTTCTTTAAAAATATTTTTCCCTCAGCCACAGGCCCTTACTTCTTTCCCGATTATCCTCTAAAAGGGGGGCAAAGATAACCATCTGAACCCACTTTGCCCCAATCATTATTAACATTTTTTTGACAGAACCTGAAAATGCCTGATCCAACCCTATCCCTTTGGGCATTCAATGAGATCTCTGCGCACTGATCCTATATAATATACTATAATTCAGGTGATTGTGTAATCACCGGAGCCTACTCACAAAACCTTCGCCTCGTTCCATAAAACATCCAACTCCGCAAGCGACATGGCGGACATCTCTTTGTTCGTTTCGCTGAGCTTCTTCTCCATGTACTGGAAACGCCGGATAAACTTCCGGTTGGTTCGCTCCAGTGCATCCTCCGGATTCACGCCCACAAAGCGGGAATAATTCACCAGGGCGAAAAACAGGTCTCCGATCTCTTCCTCTATTCTCCTAACATCGCCCTTATTCACTTCCTCCTTCACCTCCTGTATTTCCTCTTCTACTTTTTCCCATACCTGTTCCGGCCGCTCCCAGTCGAACCCCACTGCTCTGGCCTTCTCCTGGATTCGCCACGACTTTACAAGGGCCGGCAGCGATAGGGGAACCCCCGCCAGCACGGATTTAAATCCGGCGGCCGTCTGACTCTCTTTTTCCTTCAGTTTGATCTTTTCCCAGTTCTCCTTCACCTGGTGCTCATCCTTCACTTGAACATCCCCGTAAATGTGCGGGTGGCGCTGAATGAGCTTCTCACATAAAAAATGGGTCACCGTGCCGATATCAAAAGCCTTCTGCTCCTCTCCGATGCGTGCATAAAACACGATATGAAGCAGAAGATCGCCCAGCTCCTTTTTTATCTTCTCCTGATCGCCTTCCATTATAGCATCGGAGAGTTCATAGGTTTCCTCGATGGTAAGGGTGCGAAGCGTTTCCGGTGTTTGTTTCCGGTCCCAGGGGCATTTCTCCCGCAACTCATTCATGATCCCAAGAAGCCGCTCCAATTCTTTCAGTTTGCGTTCCATTTCCGACATTTGATGCCCCAAGTTACATTATTAAATTTGTGCCGTGCGTTTTGTGCTGTGGTTATTTTTCATTCCTGTTATTTCTACTGCTGCAAGTGGAACTGATTCGCTGTGCTTTTCCGTAATCGGACATTACGGATTCATCCTTCCCCATTCTCCCAGCATGAGTTACATTATTCCTTCACATATTTACGGGGCTGAGGTGAATGTTTTCCGGAGAACCGGCGGAGAAAGAGACTGGGAACGCACCTTTGGTTATCCTGAAACAGGACTTCACTTCTTTTTTATTGATCTGCAGAATCCGGGTGTCACCGGGCGGGGGTTTGCCCTGGATCCTTACCTGCAATTTCCGCTTTTCACAGGCAAAAGCCTACGCCTTCATCTAAAAACAGGTGCCGGAATCGGTTACCTCACCGAAAAGTTCGACCGGATTGAAAACCATAAGAATGTAACGATCGGATCTCATATCAATGCTTTTGCCGACATCCGACTCAGCGCCGCCATCCAGTGGAGCGGGAGTTACCGTACGGATGTGGGAATAGGCTTCGCACATTTTTCCAATGGTGCATGGACGGTTCCCAACCTTGGGTTTAACTGTATTACCTTAAACATGGGACTGGCCGTAACGCGATATCCTGTCACGAAAAAGGGAGAACCACCGCTTCCCGACAGGCAAATTCGTTACTGGCTGCGTATATTGGGAGGTGTTAACGAGACCATGCCGCCGGGCGGGAAAAAGTATTTTCCTCACCTGCTCTCTTTTAATGCACACATGGCACTGGGGAATATTTCCACCATTACCGGAGGTATTGAACTGCTGAACAATCCTGCACGTATCCGCAAACTGGAATTGGATTCAACCCCAATTTCCTATAATGAGAATTTCCAGGCCGGGTTGAAAATCGGACATGAAGTAACCGTTGGGCCTGTTTCGCTGGTGGTAGAAATGGGCGCCTATGTATACAACCCCTACCCCATCGCCGGTCCTTTATTTCACCGGATCGGGGTTCATTACCGGTTCTCCCAACTCTGGACATACAATATGACCCTGCGAACACATTGGGCGCAGGCGGATAATTTTGAATTCGGACTTTCCCGGCTCATCAATCCCGGACCATAAGATGAGGTACCCGCTATTATTCCTTTTCGCACTTTCTTTCTTCGGATGCAGTCCGCAGGAACGGTGGGATTGCGTGAAAGGCACAGGAGACGAGATCACTGAGTTACGCGACGTATCGCCCTTTTCAGAAATTTATTTGGAAAATAAAATTGATGTGGAACTGGTTCAGGACAGCGTGTACCGGGTAGAGATCACCGGAGGTAAAAATCTCATGCCAAAGATTCTGGCCACCTCCGACGGGAAGGTACTCCACATCCGGGAGGAGAATAAATGTGATTTCATGCGCACCTACAAGCGGCGTATCAGGGTCAAAGTACATGTGACCGGGCTCAAAAAGATTCTTCACGAAGGCACGGGAGAACTTACCAGTAAAAGCACTTTCAGAGCCGACACCATTGACCTGATTGTAAGCAACGCAGGAAACATACAACTGGATCTACAAGCGGATAAAGTGCTCACACATATGGGAAGAACAGGCGACATTACGCTCACGGGCTCTTGCGGGGAACATGCCTGCTACGCCATGGGCAACGGTTTTCTGGAAGCAGACGGACTCCAGACGAACTATACCTGGATGCACTGGAATTGCACAGGAAATGCGAGAGTACGCGCCTCCTCCTTATTGCATGCCCGGCTATTCTGGACGGGAGATGTATCCTATACCGGAGGACCCGTAGTAATTTCCGAGGTACTTGGGACCGGCAAGTTGCTGGCTTACTGATCATTATATTTGTCAGCCCATTCCACTTTTTTCCATCATTATTCGTACCTTTGCAGGCCTTTTCCCGGAAAGGTGTGACTTAAAGAAAGAAAACCACTCTTTCTGCGACAGCAACCGGGGCTGCACCAGAAGGATACAAAGCCACGGCCGAGGCATAAAACCGGCGAACAGCATGTCAGAATCCACTACTCCGGAAGTAATTTCCAACGCTTCCGTTACCGATGCCAGTTTTGACTGGGACAATATCGGAAAGAAAGTAAGCTCTTATTCCCAAGACGAATTTGCGAAGCTCGAGGAGTTATACACCCGTTCCCTGAAGACCATCAACACCCATGATTTGGTGGATGGAAAAGTTGTTTCCATTTCCAAAAAAGAAGTGGTAGTGAACATCGGTTTCAAATCAGACGGGGTGATTCCGGTTTCTGAATTTCGCTACAATCCGGAACTCAGCATCGGCGATACCGTAGAGGTATATATTGACAATCAGGAAGACAAAACCGGCCAGCTGGTGCTTTCACATAAGAAAGCCCGCGCGATGAAGAGCTGGGAGCGCGTGAAGGAAGCACTGGCAAAAGATGAGATCATCAAGGGATTTGTGAAGTGCCGTACCAAAGGCGGACTAATTGTTGATGTATTTGGTATTGAATCCTTCCTTCCCGGTTCACAGATTGATGTGAAGCCCATTCGGGACTATGACATTTACGTTGGAAAGACCATGGAATTCAAGGTGGTCAAGATCAACGAAGAGTTTAAAAACGTGGTGGTTTCCCACAAGGCGCTGATCGAGGCGGAGCTGGAGCAGCAGAAGAAAGAGATCATTTCCAAGCTGGAAAAAGGACAGGTGCTTGAAGGCACTGTGAAGAACATCACTTCCTACGGCGTGTTCATTGATCTGGGAGGAGTAGATGGTCTGATCCACATTACCGATCTGAGCTGGGGACGAATCAGCCACCCCGAGGAGATTGTTAAACTGGACGAAAAGATAAACGTTGTTATTCTTGATTTCGACGATGAGAAGAAGCGCATCGCACTGGGTCTGAAGCAACTCACCCCGCATCCGTGGGAGAAGCTGAATCAGGATCTTAAAGTAGGAGACAAGATCAAAGGACGCGTGCAGGTGATCACCGATTACGGAGCATTTGTAGAAATTGCTCCCGGCGTAGAGGGACTGATTCACGTGAGCGAAATGAGTTGGAGCCAGCACCTGCGTTCACCCGGTGATTTCCTGAAAGTGGGAGACGAGGTAGAAGCGGTGGTTCTTACACTTGACAGAGAAGAACGCAAAATGTCACTTGGCATCAAACAACTTACTCCCGATCCATGGGCCAACATCCTCGAGAAATATCCGAAAGGATCGCGGCACAATGCCACTGTTCGCAATTTCACCAACTTCGGTGTATTTGTGGAGCTGGAGGAGGGCATTGACGGGCTGGTTCATATCAGTGATCTGAGCTGGAGCAAGAAGATCAAGCACCCGAGCGAAGTTACCAAGGTGGGAGAAAAACTGGATGTGGTGGTGATGGATGTAGATGTAGACAACCGTCGTTTGTCTCTCAGCCACAAGCATATTGAGGAGAATCCCTGGGAAGTATTTGAGACCGTGTTTACGATGGACTCCGTACACAAAGGAACCATCACACAGGTACTTGACAAGGGAGCCGTGGTATCGCTTCCTTACGGCGTGGAAGGTTTCGCGCCGAACCGTCATCTCAAGAAGCAGGACGGCGGAAACGCGAAAGCAGAAGAGCAACTCGAGTTCAAAGTGATTGAGTTCAATAAAGATCAGCGAAAGATTGTACTCTCCCACACCCGCACCTTTGATGACATGGTACGCGACGAGAAGGAGAACAAGAGAACAGACAAGCGTTCAGATTCCGGCGAAACGCAGAAAGCGGTGAAGAAGCTCAAAGATGCCAACGAGAAATCCACCCTCGGTGACATTGAAGCCCTCTCCCAGCTTAAAACGGATCTGGCAGAGAAAGAAAAGAAAGATGAAGCAGGAAGCTGACAAAAAAATCCCGACCCCGGTCGGGATTTTTTTTCGCCCATCGGTTGAACAAATGTTAATAAGAGAGAAAAAACAAATCTTAAATCGCCTAAATTTGTTGTGCCGGACATGAAACCCAGACTGATACTTGACAGCGAGCAGTTTCAGATTACCATTGACCGGCTTTGCCATCAGCTGATCGAGGTGCACGATGATTTCCGGGAGACGGTGATCATAGCCATTCAGCCCCGCGGAATATTACTGGGAAGACGGATCCGGACCAGGCTGCAGCAGCTTCTCAAGAAAAAACACATCTTTTACGGAGAACTGGATATCACCTTTCACCGTGATGACTTCCGTAAACGTTCACTGGTTCCATCGGCCACCGACATACCGTTCACCATAGAGGAAAAGAATGTCATTCTTATTGATGACGTACTGTTCACCGGACGTACCATCCGTGCCGCGCTGGACGCCATGCTGGATTTTGGCCGACCAAAAGATGTGGAGCTCATGGTGTTGATTGACCGGCGCTTCAGCCGCAATGTTCCGATCCAGGCCAAATATGTAGGAAAAACCATTGATTCCATTTCCTCGGAGCGGGTGACAGTAGAATGGAAGGAAACAGATAAAAAGGACCAGGTCATTCTGGCTGCAACAGAAACCAAAGCGAAAAAAAAGAATGGATAAACTCAGTGTGAAGCATCTGCTGGGGATAAAAGGCCTCCACGCAAAGGATATCCAGCTCATCCTTGACACTGCAGTTCATTTTAAAGAAGTGCTCAACCGTCCGATAAAAAAAGTTCCTTCCCTGCGTGACATTACGATAGCCAATCTTTTTTTCGAGAACAGCACACGGACAAAGCTCTCCTTTGAACTGGCGGAAAAACGACTGGGAGCCGATGTGGTAAACTTTTCTTCCTCTTCTTCCAGTGTTAAAAAGGGAGAAACCCTGATTGACACAGTGAATAATATACTCGCCATGAAGGTAGACATGGTAGTGATGCGGCACCCCAACCCCGGCGCGTGCCTCTTCCTTAGTAAACATGTAGATTCCCGGATTGTAAATGCCGGCGACGGGGCACATGAGCATCCCACCCAGGCACTGCTGGACGCCTTTTCC
Source organism: Bacteroidia bacterium (assembly GCA_020852255.1). Lineage (NCBI taxonomy): Bacteria > Pseudomonadati > Bacteroidota > Bacteroidia > Bacteroidia bacterium. The sequence continues at coordinate 6,659 of JADZBD010000022.1, forward strand.
ATACGCGAGAAATTGGGAAAACTAAAAGGCGTGAAAGTGGCCATTATCGGAGACATTCTTCATTCCCGGGTAGCTCTCTCAAATATTTTTCTTCTCAAAACCATGGGAGCGGAAGTAACGGTTTGCGGCCCGGCCACGCTCCTGCCCCGTTATATTTCGAGTGTTGGTGTGCGGGTAGAAACGGATCTGAAGAGGACGCTGGAATGGTGCGATGTTGCCAATATGCTGCGCATCCAGCTTGAGCGTCAGGAGATCCGGTACTTCCCCAGCCTGCGGGAATATACCATGCAGTATGGGCTGAACCGGGCTCTGCTTGACAGCCTGAAAAAGAAGATCGTAGTGATGCACCCGGGGCCGATAAACCGGGGAGTGGAGATTACCTCTGATGTGGCTGACAGCAAGCAAAGTATCATTCTGGAACAGGTAGAGAACGGGGTAGCAGTTCGAATGGCTGTATTATTCCTGCTGGCCGGACGCACACCCGTATCGTAAGAAAAAAGCGTTGTTTCCATATTCTAAATTCCTTATCTTTGTTTGATACACGTTCAGGATGTCATTCTCAGTTGAAAGAAAGGAAAAGTTTGCGGTGATCCGCACTCAGGCGGAAAAACTGGACAGCAATGTGGCTCCCTCATTGAAATCCGAGTTGGTTGTACTTAACGCGGATGGAGTAAAGAATATCATCATAGATCTCACCAGTACACGTTATTGCGATTCTTCAGGCCTGAGCGCCATACTTGTGGCCAACCGCCTATGCAAGAATTCTCACGGTACGCTGGTGATTTCTTCCCTTCAGGAGAACGTTACTAAACTGATCTCCATATCACAGCTCGATTCCATTCTGAACATTGCTCCCTCGGTGGAGGAAGCCGTTAACATGATCTTCACGGAAGAAGTAGCTCGCAATAATTAAACCCTGATTCATGAGAAAATTTTTTATCCTGTGCCTACTCTGCCTTGCGGCATGGCAATTTGCCGGCGCGCAGGCCTGTAATCCTAACATGAGCTTCCCGGGTCCAGGCATTGACCCTGACAGTGCTACGAATTTTGCACCTGCGTACGCCAATTCACCCTATGCTCAGCTTATTACCATTGTAGTTCCTCAGGATACTCAGGTTCTCCCCTGGCCGATACCTCCCATTCCCTGGGACAGTACCGTTCTTATCGCGATCAATGGATTACCTCCCGGATTCACCTACTCCTGTTATAATCAGGGCCCCGGCAATCAGACCCGCTGTTCCTGGAAAGGTAACACAAGGGGGTGCGTTATCATTACCGGAAACCCTACGATCAACGATACCGGCACCTACAATCTCAGTATCCCCACAGCGAACTATGTAGGCGGAAGCACTACGCCTACTAACTTCACCATCACTTATTATAAAATTGTAGTGAATGCGCCCAGCGGTGTTAACGAAATGGATCCTGCCACTTTTGAAGTGCTGCAGAACGCTCCCAATCCATTTTCCGACCGGTCCGACATTACCTTTATTTCCGGAACTGCCGGAAACGTGGAGATCAGGGTGTATAATATGGTCGGCACGGAAGTAGGCACTTACAATCTGAGAGCCAGACAAGGAAAAAATAAATTCACCTTCGATGCAAAAGGATACACTTCCGGAGTGTATATGTATTCCCTGACCATGGGCGACCGTACGGTTACCCGGAGGATGGTGATTAACCGGTGATGCAGCCGTTTTCGCTGACCGTACTGGGAAGCAGTTCGGCGCTTCCCGCGGCAGGAAGACATCCAAGCGCTCATGTGTTACAAGTACATGAGCGTTTTTATTTGATTGACTGCGGAGAAGGGACTCAGATGCAGCTGAGACGATTCAACTTTTCAATATTAAAAATCGAGGCTGTTTTTATCACGCATCTGCACGGTGATCATTATTACGGATTACCCGGGCTGCTGGGATCTATGCATCTGCTGGGAAGAAAAAAGCCTCTGAATATATTTGCACCGCCCGGCTTGCGCGAAATCATCGAACTGCAACACAGGTTTTCCGACACATTTCTGCACTTCCCGCTTGAAATTCATGAAGTAACGGAAGAGGTGTGCAACGTGTTCAGCGATGAACGGATTAGTGTGAAAACTTTCCCACTCAAACACCGCATCCCCTGTAACGGCTACCTTTTTGAAGAAGTTCCCGCAGATGGAACACTGGACGTACAGAAGGCGGAAGCGCTCGGCGTGCCCAAAGAATTCCTCGGCGCATTAAAAAGAGGAGTTGCCTACGTAGCGGAAAATGGAAAAGAAATAAAAAAAGAAGATGTGGTGCATCCACCTCCCCCTCCCAGAAAACTGGCTTACTGTTCAGATACCCTCCGATCGGATGAATTTACAAAAGTGATTCAGGGCGCAAGTTTGCTCTATCATGAGGCCACTTTTATGGAAGTACACCGCGACAAAGCAAAAAAGACCTGGCATTCCACGGCGAAGGATGCAGCCGAAGCAGCCGCTGCCGCCCGGGTAAAACAACTGCTGATCGGACACTTCAGTGCGCGGTATTACGACAGCGCCGGGCTTTTAGCCGAGGCCCGCGCCCTGTTTCCCAATACGTTGGCTGCCGAGGAAGGGCGTTCCTACCCTGCAGAACACTGAAAAAGCGTTATTAAGACAAAAATCATGTTTTCAAATAGGGGAACTTATATATATTTGCGTGCTATTTAAACTGATTCTAAATTAAAATGACTGAAAATCAAAATGTTGTGATTGCCACTGAAAACTTCCTGGTGAGAGAAGGACTCAGGGGCATCCTTCGAACAGCGGTTGGTTTCAGTTTAGCAGGAGAATGCACGCAGAGTACAGACCTGCTCGAATTACTACTCACTACTCATCCCAAGGTGCTGGTTATTAATTATACAGATTCCGGATTTGACCTGTCGCTGGTTAAAAAAGTGAACCGGTACTTTCCCGAAACGCATATTCTGGCTATCACTCCCATTCAGCCCCGTCAGACAGTAAGCAAGGCTATCGCGGCGGGCATCATCAGCCATCTGCTTACGAATTGCGAAAAGGACGAGATACTGGAAGCCATTGTGGCCACTTCCAGAGGAGAAAAATTTTTCTGCGGTAAGATCCTTAACCAAACCATGAATGAAAAAGGTGCGGAATCTTCCGGATCTTTTTCCTGTAACGGCGTTCGGATCTCCTCGCGTGAAGTAGAGATTATTCAACTGGTAGCAGAAGGACTAACGAATAAAGCGATTGCCGATAAGCTCTGCCTCAGTTCTCACACCATTATGACTCACCGTAAAAATATTATGGCCAAAATAGGGGTTAACAATACCGCGAGTCTTGTGCTTTTTGCCATTAAAAATGGCCTGGTACCTCAGGATCAATTCCTGCTTAATCCCACACCCAACTGATACCTGAATCAAGGTACCAGAAATACCTAATATCCGGTATTTGATTGAATTTCAAGCTAATTAGCTTTGCTGTGTTATTTATACTTAATCTAAATAAGCACAGCATATGCGATACCTTCTTACACTGGCTCTATTAAATACCGCACTGTTTTCTGCAGCACAAAACGACAGCACCACGATGACTCCGCCGCTGAACGCGGTAAATACAATTATTCATTCGAAATCGGAAAACAAACTAACCATCGGTGCATACGGTCAGGTGGAATACACACGGCAGTTTGGCGACACCGCGTATCACAACGCCCTGATTGATGTGCACCGGTTGGTTATGTTTCTGGGGTATAAGTTCAATGACAAGACGCATTTTGTGGGGGAGCTTGAATTCGAGCACGTGAATGAAGCGGCGGTGGAGCAGGCCTTCATTAATTATCAGCTCACGAAGTGGATGGATCTCCGAACGGGGTTACTCCTGGTGCCTATGGGCATCATTAATGAATACCATGAACCTACCACCTTTAACGGAACGATTCGTCCGAACATTGACAAAAACATCATCCCAAGTACCTGGAGAGAATTGGGAGCAGGAGTTACGGGTAAGTTTAACGCAGCATCCGTACGTTACCAGCTTTACGCGATGAACGGGTTCATGGGATACGACGGGACAGGCAAATTCAAAGGGAGCGACGGGCTGCGTGGCGGTCGTCAGAAGGGAATAAAGTCTGTGATGACCACTCCGGATTTTTCCGTGAAGGTTGATTATTACGGAGTAAAAAATCTCAAAGTTGGTCTCGCGGGTTACTTCGGGGAAAGCGAAAGCAAGCTGTACGAAGGGCTATGGAAAGAGGATACGCTTCAAAATGCTCGGGCAAAATTCGACTCCTCGCTGGTAGGCATCAGCATGACCGGCGTGGATGTGCGTTACAAGATTATCGGTGTGGAATTTCGCGCTCAGTACATTCTCTGCTCGCTCAGCAACACAGAATCCTACAATAAGCTCACCGGCAAGGATCTCGGAGCGTCTATGGCAGGTTATTATGTAGAACTGGGATACAATATTCTGGAGATGACCAAATGCAAAAAAGAAAACAAACTCATTGTATTTGGTCGCTATGAAGACTATGATACACATGCCTCAGTAGCCGGCACACTCACACGAAATAAATCGTTTCACCGCAAGGAACTGACTGCCGGAATAGGTTATTTTATGGGTACCTCCGTAGCCTTCAAGGCAGATTTCTCCCAACTAAGCACGGATCAGGATAACGACGTTCCGAAGAAGTACTTCAACATGGGCTTCGGCTTCTGGTTCTAAGGGTATATCATGACGGGTTTAGTACCTTCGCGTAATGCTTCTCATTGCGGAAAGCGGGGGTACTCGTACCCGTTGGATCCTGACCGATAAACGGAAGACCCTGCCATTAGATGGTCACGGACTGAATCCGAACAGCGTAGACCACCGCCTGATCAAAAAAGAATTATCGCGAATCGCCAAAAGAATCCGTAAATATTCTGTTGACGAGGTAATTTTTTACGGCGCAGGTTGTGGCCGCAGTGCGCCCCGCGAACAAATGATGGGGCTTCTAAGCGCACAATTTCCAGCAGCCACCATATCCGTTTATACCGACCTGGAGGCTGCGGCCGCAGGGATGCTGGGAAACCGGAGCGGGTACATCGGCATTTTGGGTACTGGAAGCAACGCCGGATATTTTTCAGGGAAAAAGATAACTCGTACTACCGGTGCCGGGGGATTTCCGGCCGGAGATCACGGCAGCGGAGCCTGGATGGGATTACGAATGGTACAAGATGCTGAAACGGGCAGAATGCCTTTACGGCTGGTTCGCGCATGGAAACCGGCCATCCGAAAATCTTTCTCTGATAAACAACCTGCGGCGGCGCTGGCGCGGCTCGCAAAACTTGCCGGTAAAAAAAGAAAGGACGCCTATGTCCGTTCTCTGCTGCTGGAAGCCTTTGTCCTTTATCATTCCTATTATCTTAAACCCCTGCGTATACGTCGGAACTCGGTTCTTGCGTTAACTGGCGGCATTGCATGGAATTTCCGGACCGAACTGCGATCCTTCCTTCGCCGTAAAGGATTCACCTTGCTGCGTTTTTATCCTGACCCCGTGGAAGGACTCATCCGGTATCACCGTTATTTGTTGAGCAGACGGAAATAAGCAGCAAGATCCCAGTTGTTGCCGTAAAAGCATCCATCGTAGTAATAGATCATATCTATATTTACCGCGATAAAAACGATCACGAGAACCGTAAAAATAATTTTGCTCCAAATCGAGGAAATATTCATGATCAGCCAGGCGAGTCCCACTGCCAGAAAAGGATAAAGCACTATAAAACTCCGGCCGCCGTATGCGCAGCCGAACATCCAGCTATGCCAGGAGGCTGCGAGGTATGTCACCAGCAGTGTAACCACCAGAATTCCACGCCCTTCCCGGTAACCTTTTCTAATGTAATAAAGCGTTCCTGCCAGGGCAAGGATGATAAGAGGAGAATACAATAACCAGCCGTTTTTTGTACTGAAGAGCACATGAAAAAAGTAAGGTGACGCCCAGTTTTCGAATGATTCGCCGGTATAGGAATAATGAAAGTAAGAGCCCTGTGCATGTTTCCAATACAGCATTTGCGGAATCCAAACGAGAAAGGCAATGCCCACTCCCGCCACTAACCTCAACGGTTTACCAAGAACATCAATCAGGCGCTGCTTCCGTTCTGCTCTTCCCCTGACACCTGCGTAGAAGATCATCAGCAGAACGGGGAAGTCCATCGGACGTACGAGAATAAGAAAAGAGGCGCAGGTACTGAGAAGTACAAAGCGGATAAACGAAGGCTGCTCCATGAACCGGTAGATCAAAAACAAAAAAAGCGACGCGAGAAAAAAATCATAAACATGCGACATCCCCGTGCCGTCGATCATGTACCAATACAGATTGGTACCTGCAAAAAGAAGCAGGGGAACCGTGAAGGATATCCATTCGGGAAATCGCCGTTTCAATACCAGCGCCAGGAGCACGAGTCCGAGCCAGCCATAGGTTACACCGGCAACATTGACCGCCCCGCGATAGAAAGAACTATATCCATTGGCATCTGCATCCGGACTTATCAGGTGCGCCGTGAGAAAGAACGGCAGCTGCAGAATAGCCACTCCCATGGGGTACTTCGTTTGCAGAACACCAGATGCAGTGTAACTGAAGCCATTGCCGGTTTTCACCGAAAGGGAATCTACAGCGAGAATTTTTTCTGCAGGAATAAAAAAATACGGGAGATAGGCATTGTATCCTGCCGCATCAGCAAAAATGGGATTCCTGTAATGGTCCTGTCCAATCCTGCTGTGTTTATTAAACGTAAGGAATACCGATACCGGGAGCAGAAGATACAGCAGGAAAAACCTGGGGATTTTACTGAGCATTGTTCACCGGATAATGCAAACTGGGATGGTGGTTACTCCTGCCGACGTGGTGATTCTGAGAAAAAAACATCCGGCTGCCGGCGAATCAGTCACGACCCTTCTATAATCCGTCGAAACAGTGATAAAGGCCGGCCGCCCTGCCAGGTCAAACATTTCCACGCTTTCAATTTGCTGATCACCAGAACCCCGTGTGTAGATCTGAAACGCACCATCGCAGGAAGGATTGGGGAAAACGGAGAACAGGCCAGGCAATTTTTCTTCAACACTCACGGCAACATTTCCGCCGGCGGCTCCGGCAGAATCCGTTTTAATCACATAAATATCCGAAAGACCGTTGCCATAGCTCCACGTGGTACCTACGGCAAAGAAGCCACCATCTTTTGTGCGGATAATCTGACTGCCGATCTCATCATCAGAGCCGCCTATATCGCTGGACCAGACATACCATCCGGCGGCCGCGAACATATCTATTCTGAATTCATGTTGTGATCCTGTACTGGCGCCCTTTTCCCCGAACACCACAAAATTTCCGGATTCGTGGGGTAACACCGAGTAGTGCGCCTCATGCCCTGCGGACCAGAAAGTATTGAATGTAATAAAATTCCCTGCCAGATCGTACCTGATCTGAATACCATCACTGCCCCCAAATCCCACGCTGAATGTATTTCCTTCCGTTACCAATTCGTTCGTTGATGTAACGGTCACCGCGGTACCCTCATCATCGAGGTTACCTCCGAAGATCCGGTGCCAACCCTGTCCGCCTGTGGTATCTCCCCCACTTCCGATTTTCATCGAAATGATATCATACCCCCCCGAACCAAAACTTTTTGTCTTTCCGCTGAGGTAGAAATCACCCCCTGAGAGTTCTATAATTTCAGCCCCCTCCTCTTCATCTGACCCACCGTACGTTCGTGTCCAAAGGGTATCTCCGTTCTGATCCAGCCGGAGCACCCAGATATCCGAATTCCCCTGCCCGAAACTCTGTGTACTGCCTGTAACAATAAATCCATTTCCGGCTGCAGGGGCGATCCAGTTTCCAAAATCCCAATTGCTGCCTCCGTATGTTTTCTGCCAAAGAAAATTTCCATTTTTATCTGTTTTAAGCACCCACAGATCATACCCTCCACTTCCGTAGCTGTTGGTATACCCCACGCATACAATTCCGGAGTCGGTTGACTCCACCACCGACATTCCCACATCCACATTCACCTCGCCGAACGTGCGGTGCCACACAAAATTTCCGTATTTATTCAGCCGAAGCATGTAGAGTCCTGAAGCACCATTGCCGTAGGAGGAGGAACTGCCGACCACCACGTAACCGGAATCCCAGGTTTGCACACATGCGTTCCCTTTATCGTGACTCCAGGCGCCATAAACTTTTTCAAATCTAATCAGCTGAGGGAAGACCCCCCCCGGGAAGAAGATTAAAAAGATATAAAACAGTACACGTCTCACTTTTTCTGCATTTCCTGATTCTTCTTTTCGAATTCCCGTATGATTTCCTCATCCGTTTTTCCGAAGAAAGAGATCATAGCCTGCGCATCATCCACGAAGTCATGATCCGGAAAGTCCCGTATGAGTTCATCATAATATTCCTTTGCTTTAATTCCGTTTTGCAGTTTATCCTGGCTGATAAATCCGGCCAGAAAAAGACAATCGGGGTATTTGGGGAATTTCTTATGCCCGGCGAGAATAATATCATACAGATCGACGGCTTTTTTGTGATCGCCGAGGGCAGCTGAAGCAATATCCGCCGCCTTGTACAGATACCAGGGAGTAAGCGAGTCCGTTTTATAGGTAGCGGCAAACTGAGTATATGCTTCCAGTGCGGCAGATGCCAGTTTTTTATCCAGCTTGTTTGATGCTTTCAGCTCTGTTATCCGCATCTCGATCGTGTCAATTTTTCTTACCAGCGAATCCCGCGGCGAAAGCTCCGGCTGGTTTTCTCCTCCGGAGCATGAGAACAAAAAGATTCCGGAAATACCTGTCAGAATGAGGAGCAGTTTTTTCATATCATCTTGCATTTGCGAATTTCATTTTATAATCCACCTGCACTTTCCCTTTGATGATATCATCCAGTCTTCCCTTGATCATCCGCCGGCGGAGGGGGCTGATGCGGTCGGTAAAGAGTTTGCCTTCGATGTGATCATATTCATGCTGTATGATACGGGCCGCAAGGCCATCAAATTCCTCCTCCTGCTTTTTGAAATTTTCATCGTGGTACTGCAGAACGATCTTTGGCAGCCGGTGAACATCTTCCCGGATTTTTGGAATACTCAGGCATCCTTCGTTGAAGGGCCATTCTTCTCCTTCTTCGCTAAGCATAACAGCGTTGATGAATACTCTTTTAAAGCCGGCAAGCTTTCGCCTTTCCTCATCTGTTGTAAGGCCGTCATCCGCTTCGTCGTCTTCAGCATATACGGAGGCGTCTACCACAAAAAGCCGGATGTCTTTTCCTACCTGGGGCGCGGCCAATCCCACTCCGCTGGCATTGTACATGGTCTCAAACATGTCCGTAATAAACCGGTCGAGTCCGGCATGATCTTTCCTGATCTCACGGGCAACTTTCCGGAGTACCGGATCACCATATCCCACAATTGGCAAAATCATTTTGTTATTTCCAGATAATCCTGAAGGAGAATGGTTGCACTTACCTCATCCACCAGGGCTTTATTTTTCCTTTGTTTCTTTTTCAGTCCTGACGCCAAAATGGCTTTTTTCGCCAGCCGGGAAGTAAACCTTTCATCGAGTCTTTCCACTTTCATCTGCGGAAAAGAGCCTGTGAGCCGCTTTACAAACAAGTTTGCGTGCAGGGTGGCATCGGTTTCTTTCCCATCCAGACCTTTGGGTTCTCCCACCACCACCGCATCCACCTTTTCCCTTGAGAAATACTGCTTTAAAAAGTCAAATAATTCATTGGGATGCAAGGTAGTAAGTCCGTGCGCGATGATACCCAGCGGATCGGTCACGGCAACCCCTACCCGTTTGGTACCATAGTCTATGCCCATGATACGACCCATTGGCACAAATTTACGAAACTTTCACCTCTGATTCACAGGGGGTTTGTACCTTTAGCCTGCCTGTCGGCACCTATGAAAGAAATCATCGAAAAAGCCTGGGAAAACCGGGATCTTTTAAAAGAAGCAGAAGTTCGCCGAGCCATTGAATCGGTTATTGAAGGGTTGGACCTCGGAAAGATTCGTGTGGCCGAACCCGGTAACGGCGGGTGGATTGTAAACCAGTGGGTAAAGAAGGCAGTGATCCTGTATTTTCCGATCCGTCAAATGGAAACGATGGAAGCCGGTCCGATGGAATTTCACGATAAAATGAAATTAAAGCATGGCTTTGCCGCGCTGGGCGTACGTGTGGTACCTCATGCCATTGCCCGATACGGCGCATACCTTGCGAAAGGGGTGATTCTGATGCCGAGTTATGTTAATATCGGAGCCTATGTGGATGCAGGCACGATGGTAGACACCTGGGCAACGGTGGGATCCTGCGCTCAGATCGGCCAGAATGTACACCTGAGCGGAGGGGTAGGAATCGGAGGCGTTCTGGAACCCCTGCAAGCCTCGCCGGTGATTGTAGAAGATGGATGTTTTATCGGTTCCCGCTGCATAGTGGTGGAAGGAGCCCACATCGGAAAGGAGGCGGTACTGGGAGCAAATGTAGTGATCACGGGATCCACAAAAGTAATTGATGTTACAGGAACATCACCCGTGGAATATAAAGGGAAAGTTCCCCCGCGTGCGGTGGTGATTCCCGGAAGCTTTTCGAAAATATTCCCGGCAGGGGAATTTCAGGTACCCTGCGCACTGATCATTGGTCAGCGGAAACAAAGCACGGACCTGAAGACTTCCCTCAACGATGCACTGAGAGACCATCAGGTAGCTGTGTGATGAAAATAGGATTCGATGCCAAGCGGGCTTTTACCAATGCGAGCGGACTGGGTAATTATTCCCGTTCACTTATCAAAGCCTTAGCCGCCCTGCCGCAGGGGGATGAGCTGCACCTGTACAGTCCGCGCGACAAGGGAGGAGAATTCTCTGACTGGTGCAAAACGCACCCCGGTGTTATTGTACACACGCCGGGTTCACTCATTGACCGCAGACTGAAAGCACGCTGGAGATCCTATGTGATCACCCGCCTCCTGCAGAAAGAAGAAATCAGCATTTATCACGGACTGTCCAACGAACTTCCGTTTAACATTCAGCGTTTTAAAGGAAAAAAAGTTGTGACGGTGCATGATCTTATTTTTATACGGCACCCTGAGCTTTATCCGTTCCTTGACCGGACGATTTACAACAAAAAATGCCGTCACGCCTGCCATACGGCAGATGTAGTAGTGGCAGTAAGTGAGCAGACAAAAAAAGATCTGGAGGAGCTGTATTTCCTTCCTGAGACACGGATCAGGGTAATTTATCAGAGCGGGGATGAAGCCTTTCACCGGCCGGTTGCATCCGCTGACACAGAGAACGTCTTAAAAAAATACGGTTTACCCCGCGATTACATTCTGCATGTTGGGACGATAGAAGACCGAAAGAATCTGATCACGGTGGTGCGGGCGATGGAAAGGGTAAAAGATATTCCGCTGGTGGTGGTGGGAAAGAAGAAAGGAGCTTTCAGGAAAGTAAGTGAGCGGATCCGGGAAGCCGGGCTCACGCGGCGGGTATTCTTTCTGGAGGATGTAGCACAGCAGGAACTTCCGGCCATTTATTCCGGCGCCTCCGTGTTTGTCTATCCCTCACTCATTGAGGGATTTGGGATTCCCATCATAGAAGCACTGGGTGCCGGCATACCGGTGATAGCATCCCGCGGCGGATGTTTCCCTGAGGCGGGCGGCCCCGGAAGCTGTTACGTAGATCCGCTCAACGCAGAAGAACTGGCAGCGGCCATTTCGGAGATTGCGGAATCCGCGGTGCGGCGTAACCAAATGAGAACAGAAGGACTTGAATATGTAAAACGCTTCCGGCCCGAAATGGCCGCAGCACAAATGACACGTCTTTATCATACGCTCTAAGCAGGAATCGGTGATCCAGGAATGCCTGAAAGTACTTCGGGGAGGAGGCGTTATTTTATATCCCACCGACACGATCTGGGGCTTGGGCTGCGACGCCACGAATAAAAAGGCAGTGGAACGCTTATTTCTCATCAAGCAACGCAGTGAAGGGCATCCCCTGATTGTGCTGGCATCGGACGACCGGATGATCAATCGCATGGTACCCGATGCACCGGCCGCCAGCTGGGACATTATAGAACAGCATGAAGGCCCTGTAACCATTGTATATGAGAATGCCGGGTGGGTAGCGCCGAACGTGCTTGGATCCGACGGTACCTGCGGCATACGGCTGGTAAAGGATGAATTCTGCCGGACCCTGATTCATAAATTTCAGCGGCCGGTTGTGAGCACGTCAGCCAATATCAGCGGTAACCGCGCACCGGAAAATTACGAAGAGATTTCTCCCAGAATAAAAGAAGCCGTTGACTTTATTGTCCCCTTGCGGCAACTCGAAAAAAACTTGCCTCCCCCTTCTCCTGTTATCCTGATCAGAAATAACGGCGAAGTGAAAGTACTCCGGAAATGAACTACAGCGCTGCGCTTAATGATCCCGTCTTTCATGCCATCGGAAAAGCAGCCGACGAAGCGGGTGTGCGCGCCTACATTGTTGGAGGATGGGTTAGAGATCTGTTGCTGAACAAAGAAAGCAAAGACATTGATATTGTATGTATCGGCAATGGTATTGAACTGGCCGAAGCTTTTGCGCGGAAGTCAGGCGGTATCACCGTGAGCGTTTTTAAGAATTTTGGTACCGCCCAGGTTAAGATCAACGATCTGGATATTGAATTTGTAGGTGCAAGAAAAGAATCGTACAGGAGAGATTCCCGTAATCCGGTGGTGGAGAACGGAACATTGGAAGAAGATCAAAACCGCCGCGACTTCACCGTGAATGCCATGAGCATCTGCCTGAATGCCGCATCTTTTGGTGAGTTTCTTGACCCCTTTAACGGCAGGAAAGACCTGGCGGAAAAAGTGTTGCGGACACCGCTGGATCCGGACATCACCTACAGCGACGATCCGCTGCGGATGATGCGCGCCGTGCGCTTTTCCTGTCAGCTGGGATTCCAAATAGAAGAAGCGTCCCTTCTTGCAATCGGAAAAAATGCAGGCCGGATCGGTATCGTTTCCATGGAGAGGATCACGGAAGAACTTAACAGGATCATTCTGAGTCCGGCTCCCGGAGAAGGATTCCGGACTTTAAATGAGTCCGGACTGCTGCCGGTTATTTTTCCGGAATTCTGCAAACTAAAAGGCGTTGAAACAGTTGACGACAAATCACACAAAGACAATTTTTATCACACGCTGGAGGTTCTGGACAATGTTTCACGCGTTAGTACGGATCTGTGGCTGCGATGGGCAGCCATTCTACACGACATTGCCAAGCCGCAAACCAAACGATATGATAAAGAAAACGGATGGACCTTTCACGGGCACGAAGATAAGGGCGCACGAATGGTGCCCCGGATATTTGCACGTTTGAAGTTGCCGCAGAATGAAAAAATGAAATTTGTACAAAAACTGGTACTCCTTCACCTGCGGCCGATCGCACTCAGCAAGGAAGAAGTAACAGACAGTGCGGTGCGCCGCCTCCTGTTTGAAGCAGGGGATGCCATTGACGATCTCATGCTTTTGTGCAATGCCGACATCACCAGCAAGAATCCAAACCGGGTAGCCAGATACATGCGTAATTTTAATCTGGTAAGGGAAAAGCTGAAAGAAGTAGAAGAAAAGGACCGGATCCGGAACTGGCAACCGCCGGTGAGCGGCGAACTGATTATGAAAACCTTCGGAATACCCGCGGGAAAGCAGGTCGGCATTATCAAAGATGCTATCCGGGAAGCAATCCTTGACGGGGTGATTCCGAACACCTATGAGACGGCGTTCGGGTTCATGCTTCAGAAAGGAAAAGAACTTGGCCTTGCCCCTGCGCAGTGATGCTGTTTTTTTACTTAACTTTAAGTCCCGATGGCGATTTACAAATTCCGCGTGGTTTTTGAAGACCAGGACGACGTGTCCAGGGATCTGGAAGCGAAGGGTTCAACCTCTTTTCGCGAACTAGCCGACTGCATTCTCCGTTCGGTAGCATTTGACGACAAACACTCCGGTTCCTTCTTTATCAGTGATGATTCCTGGAGATATGGGGAAGAATTCGTTTGGAAGGAAGAAGATCGTCAGACAGGATATGCCGGAAAGAAAAGGGAAAGTCCGCTTCGCCTGATGGAGAAGGCTAAAGTGGTAAGCTACATTGACGATCCTCACCAGAAATTCATTTTCATTTACGATTACAAGGAACTGTGGACTTTCCACATTGAGATGACACGGATTGTGAGCGAAGAGCCGGGAGCGGTATATCCGCGTGTAACGCGTACCATCGGAACTCCGCCCAAGCAATACAAACAGGTGCTACCCGCTACCCCTGAGGAAGGGGGGGATTTGCTTTCCAAGCTTTCCGCCGAACTCAGTGATGAGGAGGATGAACCAATGCCGGAGCAGATCGCGGCCGCGGAGGAAGGGATGGACGAAGAGGATCATGAACGCGCCGCAGGAATGAGCGAAGAAAAAAATGAAGAGGAGGAAAATGAAGGGGGGGAAGACGGAGATGAATCCTCCGGCAGTTACGACGCGGAAGAAGAAGATCACTGAATCCTTTCCTGCACGAGCCGCAGCACAAACTGTAACTGCTCCTCCTTGTCCAGATCGGAATTATCCAATACCACCGCGTCCGCCGCCTTTCTGAGCGGATTTGTTTTACGGGTTGTGTCTTCCTGATCACGTGCCATCAGGTTTTCCCTTACTTCCGCCAGTGTCGCACGCGATCCTTTGGCATGCAATTCGTCGAACCGGCGTTGCACTCTCACTTCGGTTTCCGCTGTCATGAAAATCTTTAATTCCGCATCCGGAAAAACATTGGTTCCAATGTCACGGCCATCGAGCACCACTCCCTTCCCCTTTCCCATCCGGCGCTGAAGTGCCACCATTTTAGTTCGCACCTCCGGGATGGCGCTAACCGGACTCACCAGTGATGAGACTTCCATGGTACGTATATCATGTTCCACATTCGATCCGTTGAGAAGTGTATCCGAAGATTTCTTTCGCGGGTCGTATAAAAAGCCGATATCAATAGAGGGAAGCGCCTTTACTATTTCTCCCGCGTCAAAGGAACCTTCGGGCTTGATGATTCCGTTTTGCATACAAAAAAGTGTTACTGCCCGGTACATGGCTCCCGTATCAATGTACTTATAGCCGATGCGGGAAGCCAGGGAGCGCGCCAGTGTACTTTTACCGCAGGAAGAATAACCGTCAATGGCGATAGTGAGTTTCACAGGGTAAAGATACTTGGTTAACGGAAACCGGGATACCCCGGTATCAGATAGATGGCTTTCGTATAAAATCTGCCAGATTGGTAGTAATTGTAAAGTTGTTTGTGCCGCCGGCAAGGTGGTAGTTGCCGTGGCCGTAACTGATCTGGAACCGATTGATCTTCATACCGAATCCGAAGGAGAATCCCACCAGACCCGGTTTTGTTTCAGTGAGTAATTCCTTTCGGCGGCGGTAATTATAGGCCAGCCGGATATGAAAATTTTTGGTGAGAATCATCTCTGTGCTCACATGAAGATGCCTCATGGCCTTATCCGTGAATTTTGCCAGCTTCCGCTCTTTCAGCGGTTCGCCCGTGATGGGGTCTTCCGTAACAGGAGGATTGGCCGGATCGGTGTAGGTGAGATCCCATTTTTCCAGATGGGTCAGTATCAATGACATTCGGAAAGGGGCGTGTTTAGGCTTTTTTGTAATTCCTGCCTGAATCTCAAAAGGCATAGGTTCAATCACTCCCGGCGTATACCCTTTCCACTGCCGGCCAATATTTTTGATAATTACCGCCGCGGTAAAATTCTTTGATTCCCTGGAATAAATAGCGCTGAGGTCTATTACATTTCCTCCGCTCCAGTAATCCTCGTATACAGAATAAATTGTTTTGAGCGAAGCACCCACGGAAAACATGGAATCCAGCGGGCGCGCATAGGATATGTGAAAACAATAATCCGACGCAAAAAAAGAACCGGTTACCTCTCCGGTGACATCTGTTTCTTTGAATTTTCCGTAATCGGCATACATCAGTCCAGCAGCGAAGGTGCCCACCTTTTTAAACTCTCTGGCGTAGGCAGTATAGCCGTAATTGACATCGCCGAAATAATTAATATAACTCAGAGAAAGCTGGTTGTGCAACCTGTTGCTCAGGACAGACGGATTGTCGTACACCAGATTGATATCGTCGTCTTTGGTGGGAAGTGTATATCCCCCCAGCGCACAGGATCGTGCCGACAATGTGAGATTCAGGAATTCAAACGTATTATCACCGCCCGTCTGAGCCTTGAAAGAAAAAAAGGTTCCGAGGAAAAAACAGGTAACAAAAAGGCGCAGATTCCTCATGCTGACCGAACGAAAAAAAGTATTAAAAATTGCGGGGATCAGTTACTTCCCTCAGCCGCGATCTCTGCAACCGGTTCTTCCTTGACCGCCCGTGGTGCCGCCGCCTTCTTCGCCACCTTGCCGGGCTTGAGGCCCTGCATCAGCCGAGCTACCGACTGGCCTTCACACCAGATTTCCGCCATCAAAATACCGGAAGAAGAAATTCCTGAAATGTTCCGGATCTCGATGGTCTTGCCAAGAACATTGTTTAACAGCTGCTTTTTGGCATCCCTCCTTACATCCGCCTTGCTGGATATGGAATAGTCCGTTGCCCGCACTTTTTTGCCACCCATTTTGTGTTTCCACACCCTCCATTCCGGAGCGATCATCACGGTGTACTCATTAACGATCTTGATCACTTTGAAAGCCATGCCGTTGTTTTTTAGGTTCTTACAAACTTATCGGTTTTCATCGAATATTCCAAATACGCTGTTTATCAATGCATTACATCAATCTAACCAGCGCGCCGTCTTTTAAAACGGGAATAATACCGGTTTGGTTGGGAGTTAGACAGAAGCGGATATCCTTCTTCAGGTTAAGAGAAGCCAGCCGTTCTTTGTGGGAAGCATTACTAAGAAATTTAACGGGGTCCTTTTCTGCCATCTGATAAAGGTATTTCAGTGCGAGGCATGCGTCTCCCATTTTAAACTTTTTTGCTCTTGCGCTGAGTGCTTCCGTGACAGCGCCGGCGAAGAGGGCATCCTCCAGGTTAAATTTGTTCTTCCACCCGGAGCACAGTAACAAAACATTCCGGTTTTCCTTGAGGAGAAACTCACACAATGCGCCGATATTCAGAAACGATCCCACCACTACCTTGTATGCGTCTTTGGCGGCGTCTAAGGCCTGCGTTCCGTTGGTGGTGGTAAGCACAATGCTTTTGCCCTTCACGTGCGGACCGTTATAATCAAACGGGGAGTTGCCGAAATCAAACCCTTCCACCTTCACGGCATCACGTTCTGCTCCGGCAAGGAATCCTTTTTCCTTCCAGTGTTTTGCTTCTTCCACCGTGGCCACCGGAATAATTTTTTCTACCCCGTACTCGAACGCAATGCAGATGGCAGAGGTAGCACGCAGGATATCAATAACCACCACCACACTTTCTGTATCCCGGTAAATCGGATAGAGGTACGGCGAAAAACAGGCGTCTATTTTCTTTTGTTCCGGCAAAACGGTTCAGCCTGCTTTATAGAAAGGGATCTTCACCACCGTTGCCTTCAATGCCTTCTCTCTCACTTTGATAAAAATTTCGCTTCCTGAAGGAGCATGACTTTTATTCACATATCCCATTCCGATGCCTTTTTGAAGGGAAGGGGATTGCGTTCCGGAAGTAACCTTGCCTATCACCACACCGGCGGCGTCCGTAATTTCATAATCGTGACGGGGAATTCCGCGGTCTACCATTTCGAATCCCACCAGCTTTTTGCTTACTCCTTTCTCCTTTTGCACTTTCAGTGCGGCGGAGTTGGTAAAGTTTTTTGTGAATTTCGTGATCCAGCCGAGGCCGGCTTCCAGCGGTGATGTTTCATCGTTGATATCATTGCCATACAGGCAAAATCCCATTTCAAGACGCAATGTATCGCGTGCGCCAAGACCTGCCGGCTTCATTCCGAATTCCTTTCCCGCCGCAAGAATACTATCCCACATCTTTTCTGCATGTGCATTGGGAAAATAAAGTTCGAAGCCGCCGGCACCCGTGTACCCGGTATTAGAAATAATCACTCCCTCTACACTGTTGAACTCGCCTACGGCGAAATGATAATACGGAATGGAAGAAAGATCAACCGCCGTAAGTTTTTGTAAAGCGGCCGTAGCTTTCGGGCCCTGAATAGCCAGCAGAGCTGTTTCGCCGGAAATATCCGTCATTTTAACTCCCCCGGAATTATGACCGGAAATCCACTTCCAGTCTTTTTCCATATTTGACGCATTCACCACCAGAAGATATTTCTCCGGACCCAGGCAATACACCAGAAGATCATCCACGATACCGCCTTTTTCATTCGGCAGGCAGGAATACTGTGCTTTCCCTGCAGTAAGAACGGAGGCATCATTACTGGTTACACGCTGAATGAGCTCCAGGGCACCTTTCCCTTCCAGGATAAACTCGCCCATATGACTAACATCGAAAATGCCGGCTGCGGTTCGAACGGTGAGGTGTTCATCGTTCAGCCCTGAATAAGATACGGGCATATTGTACCCTGCAAAGGGAACCATTTTCGCTCCCAGTGCAATGTGTTTTGCGGCCAGGGCGGTTTGAAGCAATTCTGTACTTGTTTCCATTGAAAATTGTTTGATGCAAATGTATCATTTCGCGGCAATCAGACCAATGGGCAGGCCGGTTTTATTCGTCCCGGAGTACGGCGAGATAGCGATCCGTATTGGCGATTACGGAAAACTGCTCCTCCACTGTTACCCTCCCGGCATTGCCCAGCCTTTCCCGCAGCGACTGATCTTTCAGCAGCAGCAGAATCCTGTTCTTCCATTCTTCCGGCGTTTTCACTAAAAAGCCATTTTCGCCGTCGGTAATAATCCTGAAGTTGGCTCCCTTTGCGGAAGCGATCACCGGAATACCGAGTCCCATGTACTGAAGTGCCTTCAGTCCGCTCTTGCCCAGCACCCAGCGCTCCTCCGGAAGGGGATAGAGTCCGATATCAATACGGGCCAGTTCCTTCACCTCACCCGTACCCGGCCATTCCATTGCTTCCACGTTCACCCCCTCGATTTGAAAATCCCCGTCACCGATTACCAGCAATTTAAAATCCAGTTCCTTTGCCAGTTCCCGGAGAACAGGTGCCAGCAGGTGCAGAAAACGGGAAGTGCTGTGGGAGCCGCTCCACCCGAGCACCGGGGTTCCCCGCAACGCATGATCCGTTTTAGGCCGGTAGACTTCCGTATTGATTGTGGAGGAAATATCCGTGGTTTTTTTATTGTATTTCCGTACAAATTCATCCAGGATGGGTGTACAGGTAATCACATGGTCCGCCTTTCTCATCAGATACAGCGCCTTCAGACGACCTTTGAAACGAAGCGTCCATTGATTGGCTTCGCTCACATGCCCCAGGAAAATCAGGTCATCAATATCGTAGATCAGTCTTTTTGCGAGCAAGCGAACCGCCCGCTCAAAGCCCGGCAGTCCCAACGGTGTTACCCAGAGATGTACGTAAACGATATCGTAGGCCGGGAGTTTAAACAGGTGTATAACCCGGCGCAAATAACCAGTAAGCGTGTAGCGTATCTTCTTTCCAACATTTCCTTTGGAATAAAGTATTTTCCAAAAAGCGGGAGTAACAAATGAAAGCGTATGAACCGTATAACCTTCCTTTTCCCAGGATGCATAATACTGTTCAAACTTCAGGCGCTGACTGGGCGCGCATCCAACCGGATACGGAGTAAGCACGAGTATTTTTTTTCTGCTCACCTCAAACACTTTTTATACGCATCCCTGTACAATTCGACGCCCTGGTCCAGATCGAACAGCTGTTCTGCTATACTTCGGATCCTTTTCGGATCAACTGCCATGCCTGCAAACAATGCCGCCGCTTTCCTGTATCCGTCTGCGTTGAGTTCTTTCACGATTATTCCTCCTCCGTATTCCGACAACACTTCGTCCACATCACCCACCCCGCTGTTGGCGATCACGGGTATTCCGCAGGCCAGCATCTCTCCCAGTTTGGTGGGAGAAGAAGCCGTTTTAGAAAAAGTAGGACGGATAAAAAATATCCCGGCATCCGCTGCGGCCAGTTCCCGTGGCACTTCATCGCGCTCCGCTTCGCGGATGATGATCTCTCCGGCAGGAATCTGCTTCCGGGAAGCAGCGTGCCGGATGATCTCCGGATCATCGGGGGTGAGGAAAAGAAATAAGGAAGGAGCAAGGGAACGGAGCACGTTGAAAAAATCCAGCATTTCCTCCAGCATATACCAGGTTCCCAGCGACCCGAGATACACGATTACTTTTCTTTCTTCCCCGATATTCCGGATCGCTCTGCCGGCTATCCGTTGCTCCGGTGCCGGAGGATAAAAATGCTGGAGATCGGCCGCACAACGTATCAGCGATACCTTACCGGGATCTACTCCCCATGAGGTCAGCGTGGATAAGGCCTGTGCGGTAAGACAAACGATACCATCTGCATCGCGCAGGAATTTTTTCTCGAGATTCTTGAATCTTTTGTAAGCCAGGCGGTAGACCGGATTTCGCTGATCCCACAACCCGCCCTCCACGCGCTCATCCACCCAAAACCCTCTCATATCAAATAAAAATCTGACTCCTGTTTCCTTTTTCAGTTTCCAACCAGCCTCCGCCGCTACATAGCTCCGGCAATGCACCAGGTCAAAATTCTTCTCCCCGTGCCACTGCTTCGCCATAGAAATCATTCGTCTGCGGTCGACGAGTTTTGGAAGCACAGGCATCCCGGAAGAGAACGGTGAGGTTCTCCATTCTATTCCCGACGCCTCCAGTTCCTTTCGGACCGCTTCGCCGCGGCGTTTGAGGCGCTCTTCCTTTTCGAAACTGAGCAGGTGTATGCGGAATTCGCGCGCGAGCTTTTTCAGGTAGGGAATAACCTGAGACTGCCCAAGCGCATCCGTCATGCCATCGTAGGAAATATACAGAACGTCCGGGCCATGCTCCTTCACACCTGTAAAGATAATAGTATGTCCTGAAATCCAGCTTGTTCTGTGGTTTTGGTATCTTTGCTTCATGCTGGAACTCATTAAGCAGAAGTTGTTTTTCAGTAATAAGCGCCCGCGCTGGATCATTTTTCTGGCCGACCTTCTCATCTGCTTTTGTTCGCTGATACTGGCTTACCTGCTGCGATTCAACTTCAAAGAAATTCCCAGGACAGAAATAGACGCGTTCAGCGTTGTATTTCCGCTGGTGCTGGGTGTGCGGGCGCTGAGTTTTTTGCTATTCCGTACCTACCAGGGAATTGTTCGCTATACAGGTTCAAGAGACGCCTCCCGCATATTCCTTGTGCTCACCGGCGGTTCAGCGGTGATTGCGGCAGTGAATGCCGGAACCTACCTGGTGCAGGGCAGTTATCATGTGCCCGCTTCAATTCTTATCATCGAATACATGGGAAGCACTTTTCTCATGCTGAGTACCCGTTTTATTTTCAAAGCCCTGTATACCGAATTCGCAAATCCCGGAAAAGAAAAGCGGAATGTGATCATTTTCGGTGCAGGGGAATCGGGTCTCATCACGAAACGTACGTTGGACCGCGACCGCGGAACGAGGTATAAAGTACTTGCATTCATTGACGATGATCCGGCGAAAAAAGGGAAATACCTGGAGGGAACCCCCATTCATTCTCCCGCGAAACTGAAAGAACTTCTGAACGCAAATGAGATTGCGCACCTGATTATTTCCATTCAGCATCTACCCGCACAGCGAAAGCAGGAAATTGTAGATACCTGCCTCGAGAGCAATACCAAAGTGCTTTCTGTTCCGCCCGTGAGCAGCTGGATCAACGGCGAACTGAGTTTCCGCCAGATCCGGAAAGTAAATATTGAAGAACTGCTGGAGCGTGATCCTATCCGGCTGGACGAAGAGAACATCCGAAGACAGAACAAAGAAAAAGTGGTGTTAGTAACCGGTGCTGCCGGAAGCATCGGGAGCGAATTAGTGCGTCAGCTGCTGCGCTTCGGCGCTAAAAAAATTATTCTGCTGGATCAGTCTGAATCGCCCCTTTTTGAAGTAGAACAGGAACTCCTGGAGAAATACAGCAAGGACCGCCTGGAAGTGGTAGTGGGAGATGTGCGGAATAAAGAACGTATGACCAATGTGTTTCGGTCCTTCCGCCCCTCCCTTGTGTACCACGCCGCCGCTTACAAGCACGTTCCCCTGATGGAAACCAACCCGTCCGAATCTGTATTAACCAATATCATGGGCTCGGTAAATGTTGCCGAGCTCGCCGCGGAATACGAATCAGAGGTTTTTGTGCTCGTATCCACAGATAAAGCGGTGAATCCAACCAACGTGATGGGCGCCAGCAAACGGATTGCGGAAATGTATGTGCAGGCAAAACAGAAAGGATGCAAAACCCGCTTCATCACTACGCGCTTTGGAAATGTGATCGGCTCCAACGGATCGGTCATCCCCCGCTTCCGGGCACAGATTGAAAAAGGCGGCCCCGTTACCATCACCCATCCGGATATCACACGCTACTTTATGACCATCCCTGAAGCCAGTCAGCTGGTGCTTGAGGCCGCCTCAATGGGAAAAGGAGGAGAGATTTTTGTGTTTGATATGGGAAAATCCGTCAAGATCGCCGACCTGGCCAGGAAAATGATACGGCTAAGCGGCCTGGAACTCGATAAGGATATCCGCATTGTGTACACCGGACTGCGGCCGGGAGAAAAACTATTTGAGGAACTTCTGGCTGATAAGGAAGCGACACTTCCCACCCATCATCCGCAGATCCTGATCGGCAAGGTAAGAGAACTCGATTTTCAAACTGTGGCACAAAATGTGCGGGAGCTGGTCGGATTATTCGGCACACAGGACAATAAAAGTATTGTCTTGAAAATGAAAGAGTTAGTGCCGGAATTCCTGAGTAACAACTCTGAGTTTGAGCAACTTGACAAGTAGACGTATTGTTCTTTTTAGCCTCGGGATCCTTTTCCTGTCTGCTCTATTCCTTTCTTCCTGCATCATGGAGAAGCGCCTGTATATGCGCGGGTATCACGTTGATTTCGCTCACCGGGAGGTGAACACCAATAAGGAGAGGGAAAATAAACACGTACTGCCGGAAACAGAACCTCTGGTGCCGGTGAAGGAAAGGTCAATGAAACAGGGGCTTACGCAAACTACTCCGGATCAATGGCATAGCCCTTCCATTCCTCCCCCGGTCGGTACTCCCGATTTACCGGATTCCCCGGCACCCAATGTAACTGATTCCCATTCTTCCGGCATCGAATTCAAAACTCCTCAGCTCGAACTCCGCAGCTCCGGTTCCGAATCGGGTCCGCGCACCTCTCCCACTCCCGATGACCTGGAAATATGGGGCATTGTTTTTATTGTGCTCGGTATTATCATTGGGCTTTTAAGTATTCCTTTTTGGGAAGCGGCACTCACCACCGCTTATATTTTACTTGGCATCGGGGGTGCCCTGTTCATGGCCGGGCTCGTTTGCCTTTTTATCTATGATCCGGAAGGATGCATTGAAGCGTGCGGAGAAATCCTGGTGGAAGCCCTTATGGGCATTATACTGGGATTACTTTGCGGTGGACACTAAAAAAATAATGAGTAAATAATACCTTTAATTATGTCTCGATTCCGACACCTGCTGATTTTTCTGTTTTCCCTGTTGCTTCTGGCATCCTGTACGGTGGAAAGGCGGCACTACATGCCAGGATGGAGTGTGGACTGGAAGAAAAAGAGCCATGAAACGGAGAACACTCCGGAAAAGGAAAAGGATAACAAAGCTACAGCCCTTACCGGCCCTGAAAGAAAGGATTACTCCTTCGGCGGAGAAACGATGACAGATCTCTCTGATTCAGCTCCTGTTTTCCGGAAAACAGATGAGCCATCCGAATCGGTCTCCACACACACGATCGTGATCCCCTCGTCCTCCTCACATTTGTTCAGCAAGGTTAAACCCCTGGAGTGGACGAAAAGAGGATATGCTATTTTGAAGGATAAAAAACCAAAAAAGACCGATCAGCTGATTCTCGGAATTCTGCTTTTTATTGGCGGTCTGGCGGCCATGATCGGGATAGCCTTTGCCTATTCGGGTTACCCTACCCTGCCGGTGGTGGCCATCATTTTGCTGGTGATTTGCCTGATCACCTGTATTGTAGGGTATATACTAATCGAGGATGCCGTACCCGGTTTGGGTTGTCTGCTTCTCATGCTTTTGCAGATATTTGCAGCGGTACTGGGATAGTCAGATCCTTCCAATCCGCAGAAAATGCTCACACCCCGTCAGATCTTTTTAAAACACCTGGCTCAAACAAGTCCTTCCCCGCCTGCGCTTGAAATGGTGAGGGCCGAAGGAAGTAAAATGTGGGATGCGGCAGGAAAGGAATACATTGACCTGATCTCGGGCATTGGCGTAAGTGTGATTGGTCACCGGCATGCAAAAGTAGTGAAGGCGATCAAGGATCAAGCAGACCTTCATTTGCACTTGATGGTATACGGAGAGCTGATCCAGTCTCCTCAGGTAAAGCTGGCTGAAAAACTTTCTTCACTACTTCCCTCCTCCATTTCCTCATTTTACTTTGTTAACTCCGGATCAGAAGCCACAGAAGGTGCATTGAAGTTAGCGAAACGTGCAACAGGGCGCACAGAAATTATTGCATTCAAAAACGCTTACCACGGAAGTACCCACGGGGCACTAAGTGTAATGGGAAACGAAACACTGAAGCAGCCATTTCGTCCATTGCTTCCAGAGGTGAGGTTCATTGAATTTAACCGGGAAGAACAGCTCCGGGAAATTTCCAACCGTACTGCTTGTGTGATTGCTGAAACCATTCAGGGCGAAGCGGGAGTTGTGCTTCCGCAAAATGGTTTTCTGAAGAAATTACGGAAACGCTGTGATGAAACCGGAGCCTTGCTGATCCTTGACGAGATCCAATGCGGGATTGGCCGAACCGGAAAAATGTTTGCTTTTGAGCATTATGGTATAACCCCTGATATTCTTTGCCTGGGAAAAGCACTCGGAGGAGGGATGCCGATCGGGTGTTTTGCATCTTCCCAAAAGCTGATGGCGACTTTATCCGACAACCCTGCACTCGGACACATCACCACATTCGGGGGGCATCCGCTTAGTTGTGCCGCGGCCCTGGCCACACTTGAAGTATTGACTGAACAAAAGGATCTCATTGCATCAGTACCGTCAAAATCAGAGCAGTTCAGAAATAGAATCGAAAGTTTAAAGATCAATGGGGTAAAAGAAATACGGAATGCGGGCTGGATGATGGCGGTAGAGTTTACCAGCCGTGAAGACAATTTCCGGATGATACATCAATTACTTCAAAATGGAATTATCACCGATTGGTTTCTTTTCGACGACCGAAGTCTGCGAATTGCCCCACCATTGACGATCAGCGAAGAAGAATTAACTTTTGTACTAAGATCCTTTTCAAACTAATCCAGTTACATCCTTTCCGGCACTTCTATTCCCAGTAAATCCATAGCATAGCATATGGCGCCTGCGGTTTTATCGGAAAGCTGAATTCTGAACTGCCGGACTTCCGCCTGTTCCTCCTTCAAAATCGGACACTCATGATAAAAATAGTTGTATGATTTAGCCAGATCATAAACATAATTTGCAATAACTGAGGGATTATATTCACTTGCAGCTTGTTCAACTGTTTGCGGAAGGTCATGCAAACGACGAAGGAGGTCCTTCTCCATACGATTGACGTTTTCAATACGGCTTACCTTTGCTTCCTGTACACCTGCTCTCCGGAGAACAGACTTAATCCGTGCGTGGGTGTATTGAATGAAGGGGCCGGTGTTTCCGTTGAAGTCGATGCTTTCCTTCGGATTGAACTGCATCTTTTTCTTTGGATCCACTTTTAATATAAAATACTTTAATGCACCCATTGCAAGCCGGTGATACAGCTTTTCCGCATCGGCGGAATCAAAATCTTCAATTTTCCCCAACTCTTTGGTTGTTTCCCTCGAAGTTTCTGTCATTTCATGAATAAGATCATCCGCATCCACAACCGTACCCTCACGGGATTTCATTTTTCCCTCAGGTAATTCCACCATTCCATACGAAAGATGATAACAGTTTTTGGCAAAACCATATCCCAGTTTATTAAGGATAAGGAACAGCACCTTGAAGTGGTAATCCTGCTCATTCCCCACCGTGTAGATCATACTAGTCACGTCAGGGAAGTCCCTGGAACGCAAGATGGCCGTACCAATGTCCTGCGTGATGTAAACCGAGGTGCCGTCGGCTCGCTGAACAATCTTCTTATCCAGCTTATTCGCGGTTAAATCAATACTCACCGCTCCGTTGTCTTCCTTTTGGAAAACATTTTTCCGTAATCCTTCTTCCACACAGGATTTCCCGAGAAGGTAGGTATCTGATTCATAATAGATTTTGTCAAAGGAAACTCCCAGCGCAGAATAGGTCTTTTCAAATCCCTTGTAAACCCAGTCGTTCATTTTTTTCCAAAGGCCCATCACTTCCTTATCTCCGGCTTCCCAGGCCTGCAGCATTTTCTGTGCCTCAAGCATGAGGGGAGCGTTTTTCTCGGCCTCTTCCTCTGATTTTCCTTCCTCCTTAAGTTTTCCGATTTCCGCCTTCAAGTGCTTGTCGAATTCCACGTAATATTTCCCCACCAGATGATCTCCCTTCAGTCCGGACGATTCGGGCGTTTCTCCGTTGCCCCATTTCTTCCAGGCCAGCATGGACTTACAAATGTGAATACCCCGGTCATTCACCAGATTGACCTTTGTTACCTTATCTCCGCGCGCTTCGAGAATTTTTGCAACAGAATACCCGAGCAAATTATTCCGGATATGACCGAGATGCAATGGCTTATTTGTGTTTGGGGAAGAATATTCCAGCAGGATGTGTTTGCCGGTGGGTGGGAATGCAGGAGGACAGGATTGCCGGAGAAAAGCGTCTATCCAATATGAATCGGCAATAACGAGATTAAGAAATCCTTTCACCACATTAAATTCCTGCACCTGCTCACAATGCTCCCTCAGGTATTCGCCAACAGCCTGTGCCGTTTGCTCCGGATTTTTCTTTGATACCTTCAAAAACGGAAAT
This sequence comes from Bacteroidia bacterium, assembly GCA_020852255.1. Lineage (NCBI taxonomy): Bacteria > Pseudomonadati > Bacteroidota > Bacteroidia > Bacteroidia bacterium. Next base: position 33,705 of record JADZBD010000022.1, read on the forward strand.
ACCACCAGCGTCAGGTGTCCTTCAAACTCCTGATTGGTTTTCTGAAAACTAATTTGTTCAGGTAAAACGTTCGCAGAAAAAAGGTGTTGAATAGCTTCTGCGGCTGCCAGGCCAAGAATTTCATCAATACGCTTCATACCATTCTCAGAGGTCGCCGGTTATTTGTGGTACGGACACACACTATGACATTGCCGAAGTTAGAAATCATTTGTAATCTGATTAGAGGCTTTTAGAAGAATTTCAAAAGCATTCTCTGCCATAAGATTTTCCTTATCAAGGGTAGGATTGATTTCCACCACTTCAAGGCACATCACCTTACGTGAACGCAGGAGATAATAGATGAGGTTTCCGGCTTCTTTCTCCGTGATGCCGTTCGGGGCCGGGGTACCGGTTCCTTTAGAGATTCCGCTGTCAATGGAATCAACATCAAAAGAAATATAGATCAGGTCGCACTGATCCAGGTAATTGAGGGAGTCAATCGCTACCCTTTCCACCGCCTTACGACGGATTTCCGTTACGTTGAATACTCTGACTTTATTTCGTTTGATAATGGCATCTTCCTGCATTTCGAAATCACGCAGGCCGATATACACCAGGTCAGAATAATTGATCTTGGGTTCTATTCCGCCGAGTTTTTTAAGGTTATTCCAAAACTCGATGGTATCCTCATCCGGCTTGTTCACGGCCAATTCCATATTATCCTCGGCCAGCAGGGCGGCGAGGGTCATTCCGTGCATGTTTCCGGAGGGAGTGGTATAAGGAGAATGCAAATCTGCATGGGCATCTATCCAGATCACCCCGATACGCTTATCGGGAAACGCACACTTGATACCGGCTACCGTGCCGATGGCAGTGGAATGATCTCCACCCAAAACAATCGGAAAAAACTTCGGATCCTTCAGCGTCTTGGTCAATTCCCTGGCCACCTTATCGCAGACCGAGTAGACTCCCTTAATCCTTTTAGCATAATCATGCACCACCGGTTCCAGTAAAAGGCGATTCTCGTGCGGAACTTCAACCGGGCGGTTCTTGCGGAAGAAGGAACTCCCGAAGTCCAATGCGGCAATCTTCACGGCATCCGGTCCCATGCTTGAACCGCGGGTTCCCGCTCCAATCTCTGATTTAACTTCAATAAGCCGAATGCTCTTCATTTGTTTGATTCTGATGATCCAATTTACTTACATTTGATAAAATTTCCCTATCCGGGTGCATTACATTTACATTGTATCGACAATAATCTAATAATCAACTTGTTATGAAGAACAAGTATTCCGATCTGATTGAACAAACTTTCCATTTTCCACAGGAGGGTTTCCGGGTGTCCGAAAACGAACTTTACTTCAATGAGATCCCCCTGATGGATATTATCAAGCAGTACGGTACGCCCTTGAAGATCACCTACCTTCCGAAGATTGGCGCTCAGATACAGAAAGCCAGAAAAATCTTCAAAGTCGCCATGGCAAAAGCCGACTACAAAGGTACCTATACCTATTGTTATTGCACAAAGAGTTCCCATTTTTCTTTCATCCTGGAGGAGGTTTTAAAGAACGATGTGCATATAGAAACCTCCTCAGCCTATGATATTCCGATAGTTAAGGAACTTTATAAAAAAGAAAAGATCAGCAAGGATCATTATATAGTGTGCAACGGATATAAGAGGGATGTATACCAGAAGTACATTACTGAGCTGGTAAATGAAGGATTCAGGAACCTTATACCTGTACTGGATAACAAGAACGAACTCAATTACTATAATAAGCACCTGAAGCAGAAGTGCAAGCTGGGTATACGCATTGCATCCGAGGAGGAACCGTCTTTTGAGTTCTATACTTCCAGGCTCGGCATCCGCCACAAGGAAATCGTGGAGTTCTATAAAGACAAGATTGCAGGCAATCCCAAGTTCGAACTGAAGATGCTGCATTTCTTTATTAATACCGGAATAAAGGACTCGATCTACTACTGGACGGAACTGGCAAAGTGCCTGCATGTATATGCGGAGCTCAAAAAGATTTGTCCTGAACTGGATTCACTAAATATTGGCGGTGGTCTTCCCATTCGCACTACCCTGGGCTTCGAGTACGATTACGAGTACATCATTGAGGAGATTATCTCCCAGATTAAAACGTTCTGTAAGCAACACAAAATCAAGGAACCCAACATATTTACCGAATTCGGTTCCTTTACCGTGGGAGAAAGCGGCGCCGCGATTTATTCTGTAGTAGACCAGAAGCTGCAAAACGACAGGGAAATGTGGTACATGATTGACTCCTCCTTCATCACTACCCTGCCTGACACCTGGGGCATTAATCAGCGTTTCATCCTTCTGGCCGTCAATCACTGGGATAAAGAATACCACCGGGTGAACCTGGGCGGACTCACCTGCGACTCCATGGATTTCTATAATACTGAACCCCACTCGAATCAGGTTTTCCTTCCCCGTGTGGAACAGGATTCAAAAGTTCCTCTGTTTATAGGCTTTTTCCACACCGGTGCCTATCAGGAATCCCTCAGCGGATACGGCGGAATTCAGCACTGCCTCATCCCAGCCCCCAAACATGTGCTCATTTCCAAAGACGAGAACGGAGAGCTTGTCACCCGCCTCTTTGCCAAGGAACAGAGCTATAAAAGCATGCTTAAAACGCTGGGATTCTGAATACAGATGTGGCAAAATAGTATATCTTTACACCTTTACTCTGAGAACCAATGACTTCTGCGATTCCAACAGCAGAGAGCCAGCATCAGGACCCTGATAAAAAGAAAAAGCGCAAAAAGCGTTTCTTCTTCTTTTTCCTGCTTGCCGGTATAGGCATCGGACTTCTCCTTTATTTCTTTCGCGACCAGATACCCATGCTGGGGCATAAAAAGGAAGGAGTGGTAGAATACGATGTGACTTATCCTGACATCGAGGAGGGAAACATGATGGCTGCCGGGCTCCCCGACGAGGCCAAATATTACTTCAAGGGGAATAAAACCATCACCTCCCTCTCTGGTATGATGGGCATGATCGAGATCGGCTTCATCACCGACGAAGAAACAAAAACCGCAAAACAGTCGTTGGTTGTTTTTACTAATAAATACGTAGCCGAATTGAATGAGGGCGGTGTGAATAAAATGAATGCCGGATTCGTCAAAGAGATTCAGCTGGTGGAGGGTGAGACAAAAAAGATTGCCGACCTGAAGTGCAACAAAGCCAAAGCCATCCTGGAGAATGGCAAGGAAATTGATATTTGGTATACAACTGAGATCGGAAATCCGGGAGTAAACTGGAGCAATCCCTACAGCCAGATCAAAGGTGTATTGATGGAATTTGAAATTGAAAAATATGGTATCGCCATGAAACTGGTGGCCAAAAAAGTGCTGAAAGATCCTGTACCGGATGAACAATTCTCTGTACCCGGCGATTACAAGAAAATGCCGATTGAGGAACTGGAGAACATCATGAAAACACTGAATCCCGTAAAATAAAACACATGAAACGACTATTCTTCTGCGCCATCGCGCTCCTTTCGCTTGCTTCCTTTGCACAGGAAGGCTGCATCACCTACGCCATGGAAATGCCCAACCTTCCCCCGGAAGCACAGGCCATGGTAGCAGGAATGGAAACCAAAACCTGGTTTAAAGGCGATCTGTCGCGCACCGAGGTAACATCTCCTTTCTCCAGCCAGATTGTGATCGCCAACAAAAAAACCGGCGAAACAGTGACGCTCATCGACATGATGGGACAGAAATACATGATCAAGGAAAAGGACGAAGACAAGGAAAAAGATAAAAATGTGAAGACCGATGTGAAGGTAAAACAGCTGAACGACAAGAAAGTGATTGCCGGTTACAATTGCCAGAATGCCGAGGTAACCATGAAAGTGAAAGGCGACGACGGCAAGGAAAAAGAAGTGGTGGCCATTGTTTGGTACACCAAGGAAATCAAGTTCGCAGCCAACGGCTATGAAGGAACTTTCAAAGGCCTGGGCGGCGTTCCCATGGAATATGAGATGGATCGCGATGGCCAGAAAATCAAATTTACCTGCAAATCCTACTCCCAGGATGCCGTTGCCGACAGCCGGTTCGATATCCCTGAAGGATACACCCTCACTACCCGTGAAGAACTCATGAAGATGATGGGTGGCATGGGCAAATAACCTCGGCCTTCCGGCAGAGGCGGGTAAGAGGCCGAAGCCGGATGCGGTGAGAAAGCCCCCCACGATATCAACATCCTCGGGTTAATAACCTGAAACCCAGCGGGGCGAGTTCCCGTATCAGGGTCTTTACCTTTGATTGGAATACCCCTATCCTTTCAACATGGAGGACCTCGAAGAAATTAAGCCCCGGCTACGCAATACGTTTCGCGACCGGCACGACATCGAAGAAGATGAAGTGCGGGAGGAAATCCCGGTAAAAAAGCCGCGAAAAAAGAAACTCTCACAAAAGCCCATTCTCGATGAACGGGAGGAGGAAGTAATAGAAGCAGACGAGGAAGAGGAAGAAGAGATTGCACCCAGATTAAAAAATACCCGCAATGAACCACGGGATAAGAAAAACGAGGATAAACCGAAAAAGAAACGGGCAAAAAAAGGTTCCTTCGCTGAATTCATACTGCCTGTAAAAGATTTTTTTGCCAGCGAAAAGGTTCACAAAATCGCCGGACTCTTTCTGCTCCTTTCATCGGTGTACCTCACCATTGCGTTTGTTTCTTTCTTTTTTACATGGACAGTAGATCAGGACAAGGTGATGGGATCCTGGGCGGATCTGTTTTCCAGCGACGAATCCGCTGCCAACTGGCTGGGCAAGCTGGGGGCGGTGATTTCCCACTCTTTCATTCACGCCGGCTTTGGAATTGCGGCACTTGCCTTTCCGCTGGTGGCGCTGGTGCTTGGCATACGCATTCTGATGAAGGTAGAACTGCTTCCGTTGGCACGCACTTTAAAGTGGTCGGTGTTCGGGCTTTTATTCCTTTCCTGTGCGCTGGGATATCTGTTCCATGATAAATGGTTTTATCTGGGCGGAACCTTTGGTTTTCATCTCTCCGAATGGCTGAACCGCTCTTTGGGCGCTGTGGGAACCGGTGCACTGCTCGCCTTCACTTTCCTCACCTTTCTTGTTGTGAACTTCAATATTTCCTTTGAATTCTTCCGGAAACCGGAACCCATACCGCCTGTAAACGAAGCCAGCCTGCAGAATGTGCTGCTGCGTACCGAAATGAAAGAAGAGTACTCGCCGCAGGTGGAAGTGACCCTCAACAGAGAAGAAACCCCTCCGCCTCCGGAGGTAACTGAAATAATTGCTCCTGCAGAAACAGAAAATACCATTGAGCCGGTACCCGACGAGGTTAAGCCGGTAGATCCTCCCCTGCTTCACTCCATCAGTTTGGGTGAAGAGAACGTGATGCTCACGGTAGAGCAAAATGAATTCAAAGACGAATCCGACGAAGATTATTCCAAAAAGGCCGAAGAACTGGTAGCACAGTTTGGCGAATATGATCCCACCCTGGAGCTCGGCGAATACCGTTTCCCCGGCGTGGATCTGCTCACTACCTACGAATCGTCGCAGGATGCCGTGAGCGAGGAAGAGCTCAACGCCAATGCGAAACGCATTGTGCAAACACTGAAAGATTACGGTATCGAGATCGAAAAGATCAAAGCCACAATCGGTCCCACCATCACCCTTTACGAGATCGTTCCCAAAGCCGGTGTGCGTATCTCGAAGATCAAATCGCTGGAGAATGATATTGCGCTTTCACTTGCAGCTTTAGGTATCCGCATTATCGCTCCTATTCCGGGAAAAGGAACCATCGGCATTGAAGTGCCGAACCTTCACCCGGAAATGGTACCCGCACGTACGGTGCTGGGATCAGAGAAATTTCAGAGCTCCCATATGGATCTGCCGCTGGCGCTGGGACGAACCATTGCCAACGAAACATTCATCGCCGATCTGGCTAAGATGCCGCATCTTCTTATCGCAGGCGCTACAGGCCAGGGTAAATCAGTGGGAGTAAATATGATTCTCTCGTCGCTGATCTACAAAAAGCATCCTTCGCAGCTTAAGCTCGTGCTGATTGATCCCAAAAAAGTAGAACTCACGCTGTACAACAAGATAGAGCGGCATTTTCTCGCAAAGCTTCCCGATGCAGAAAAGCCGATTATCACCGACAGCAAGAAAGTCATCAACACGCTGAATTCACTGGTGATAGAAATGGAAGCGAGGTATGAACTGCTGGAGATGGTGGGACTCAGAAACATTAAGGAATACAACGCAGAGTTTGTGAAACGCAAACTCAATCCGAATAACGGGCACAAGTTTCTCCCGTACATCGTAGTGGTGATTGACGAGTTTGCCGATTTCATTACGGAAGCCGGCAAGGAAGTGGAGATACCCATCGCCCGGCTCGCGCAGAAAGCACGCGCCGTGGGCATTCACCTCATCATTGCCACACAGCGTCCGAGCGTAGACGTAATAACCGGAACCATCAAGGCCAATTTCCCGGCCCGCATTGCCTTCCGTGTAACCTCAAAGATCGACTCCCGAACGATCCTCGATCAGGGAGGCGCGGATCAGCTTATCGGGAAAGGCGACATGTTGCTAAGTACCGGCAGCGATCTCATACGCCTGCAGTGTGCCTTTATTGATACCCCTGAAGTTGCCCGCATTACGGACTTTATAGGTTCTCAGAAAGGTTTCTCCACCGCGCACATCTTACCGGAGTATGTAGGAGAAGACGAAGGAGGAGGAGGAGTCAGTGTGGATGCGGCCGACCGCGATCCTTTGTTTGAAGAAGCCGCCCGGATCATTGTAACGCACCAGCAGGGCTCAGCATCCTTATTGCAGCGTAAGCTCCAGCTCGGCTATAACCGGGCCGGGAGGATAGTGGATCAGCTTGAAAATGCGGGAGTTATAGGGCCGTTCAAGGGCTCAAAAGCCCGTGAGGTCCTGATCAAAGATGTTCTAACTTTGGAACAGTTTTTGAAAAAAGGGGATGACACTCCACAATAAAGAAGTATGAAGCACATTCTTTTCATTCTCTGTTTCGGTCTGGGGGCCGGGATCAGCGCACAGCAACCAAAGGAACCTGTTGATACCAAGGCGAAGGCCATTCTCGATGAATTAAGTGCCAAAACAAAAGCCTGCGGAGCGATCAAAGCGGAATTTCTGATCGAAAATTTTGGAACGGATAAAAAGCTGAAAGAGTCGAACACCGGTAAACTGACTTCAAAGGGGCAGAAGTACATTGTGGAGTTCAAGGGACAGAAGATCGTGTGTGATTCTAAGACACAATGGACCATTATAGACGAGAGCAAGGAGGTTCAGGTGAACGACGCGCCCGACGGAAAATCAGCAGATCAGATTAATCCCACCAATATTTTCACCATCTATGAGAAGAACTTTAAGTATAAGTTTGAAAAAGAAGAAACGGTGAACGGAACGCTGATGCAGGTAATCAATTTGTATCCGTTATCGCCCGGAAAAAAAGCCTATCACACGATTAAGCTCTACATCGACAAAACAAAAAAGCAGGTAGCCATGCTGAAGATCATGAACAAAGACGCTACCAGCAGTACGATCACGGTCAAATCTTTCTCCTGTTACACAGAACCCAACGACGCGCAGTTCACTGTTACAAAAAAGGAATATCCCTCCCCTCCCTGGGAGTGGATAGATCTGAAGGAGAACTGATCTTCCGGTTTCCCTTTTAATTGAGCAATACACCTATCGGGGATTTTCCCGAATTTTCGTATACTGGATAAAGATTCCGGATGCATTTGGGGTCGGATCACTTACAAACTAGCTTTTCTGAAACGAAAACTACCTTAGAAGGAAGGCTGAAGAAAAGACCCAAACATCCGAGTGCCGGCACCGGTCGCTCCGCCGGGGCGGCATTGCGGAAGGCTGAGATGATCGCGCAGCGGAAGGCAGGCCCGGCGCGTTTGCGATCATCGCAGGGTATTGGAGCGGCCGATTCTTTTGGATACTTTTCTTGTAAAGAAAAGTATCGTATAAAATCATTAAATTAGCCTAAGCAATCCCAACACCTTGCGCTCCCAAACTACCAACTCTTCAAACCCAAACCGGAACCTAAGGCCGGAGGCCACGGCGTTCGGTAGTCTGCTCCCAGGCAGAACCTACTCTTCCAATACGTATAAGTACGGCTTCAATGGCAAGGAGGGAGATAACGAGATTAAAGGCTCCACTGGAACTAGTTATGATTATGGTGCAAGGATGTATGACCCACGATTAGGCAGATTCATGAGTTGCGATGCTTACACAACATACTATACCGAGCTAACGCCCTACCAATTCGCTGGGAACAGCCCCATTGTATTTAAAGATAATGGTGGCAACACTATCACAATATACTACGATAGTGGAAAACGAAATAAAGATGGCAGCATCATCTTTACTCCTTACGAGTATGGTTCCGGCTTGCCTTTGCCTGATAACCAAAGTGTACGAGACGCGGTCGAGCAAATTGATTATTTGATCAACAATTCTCCATTCGCCATAAATTTCGTTCAAGCACTTCACGAATCGAAGATTTTTTCTTGGGGAGTAACTCTTTATACACCGGAGCAAATCCTTGAAGATCAAAAATCAGATAGGCTAATTAAGGGTGTTGTAACGATCGGAATGGTAAACCACAAAAGCGGCTCCGCCTCAACGAGTTATAGTACCCGCATTGGCGTACGAACAACTGAGGGTGGCATGCAAAGCCCTGTCAATAATTTGTATCACGAAGCATTTCATGCATATCTATTGCAGTTATACACCTCGATGCTTAATGAGGTATGGAAAAAGGCTTCGACCATGTCGCCATCAGAATACAAGAAGGAGTGGGACAAAGTTTATGGTCAGATCACTGCTGTGCAACAATATTTTAATACCTCTCGAACTGACAACTATGACAATAACGAAGAATTTTGGGCTGTTCAGTTTGAAAATCTTCTAGCGAAACAGATGGGGGAAAGTCAGAGATCCGATCATCGAGGTTCATTTGTAATAATGGATGGCCCATTCTCAGTAAAAGAAGCTAAGAAAGCAGAAGGTGGAACAGCGAATGGTGGTAAAACTGAGGGCGACAAAAAGCCTCAGAAGCAACATGCACCAAGACATTAAATTTTCGTAACTTCATGAGAAAGTTTTGCATGAATACATTTCGTTTGGTTTCTTTTTGCATAAGCTCCCTGATCCTTCAGAGTTTGACGTGCTCAGATGAGGATAGTCGCCCTCTTAAAACAAAACAAGCCTCAATTACATATGTCTCGTTTAATCTAAGGATAGAGCTCGATAAAATTACACGAACTGAAATACGACAGAATTCGGAAATCCAACCCAAAATGATTGGTGATAAGGTGCTGTTACAAAAAATTGATTCAATCATCCCCCTTATTGTTAATGCCAAGAATAATTCTAACCCGTTAGACTCGGTTGTCTCAGAACCCGACTTTCGAATTTGGCTTAGAATGGATGGAAGAGACTATTACTATATTTCTTCGCAGCAATTTGTAGAAGGTAGTCTCGTTTATAAAAATGACTTTGGATTACTGGACTTAATTAAGAAATCGATTGTGCCTTATTCAGGCCCCAATGCGCCCATTGACTCTTCAGGTTTTTATGGGCCGAATAACCCACCGCCACCAACAAATGAAAAATAATTTTTTCATTTGCCGCAACTTCCGTTCTCCAAATGTTAACTCCTCACCACATTAACGAGAAGAAACTCCTCAATATCCACTAGTCTGAGGTTGTCCTTAATAATCCGAACCGGGAATTTTTTGGCCTCGACGCAAGATGCGATAAGCCGTTCGTTAAGGGGGTTCTCTTCTGCAATGAATTTTAAATGTTCGTCAAAACTCCAATTCGGATTTGGAGCGATGTCGATGAATTTCCACACATTGATTTCGAGCTTGGCAAGCCTATGTCTTTTGTTTAGATCGATTTTGCTCTGAATATAGGGCCGGGTCATTTCGATTTCGGGAACAGGAACACGATGTTGTACATTTTTGTAATTTTCTTCAAGTGCCAATTTTGTCGATGCCGTAATGACCTTGGCCTGTTCAACGCTGTCTGATAGAATGAATAGGGGAAGCCAATAAGTTCTGCCAAGCAGATCATAATCGAAAATAAACTCGACAAAAAAACGAAGTGGCAAATATCCCTTGCCATTGCAATCTGGACAAGTTACTGTTGGAGGTGGTAACTCCCCCGGATTAATGGATGGTTCGCTTTCCGAAATCTGGCCAAATCCCCCACATCTTTTGCAGTCCTGCTCGCTCATGCTTAGTGCTTAAAAAGTTTGTTTTTTATTAGCTTTAGATACTTGTTGACGTAAAACATATCCGGCTCACTTTTAACGGCTCTGCACCGAATTTCGAACCTAGGTGAATCTGGACTACTCGAATCGAACAAAACCAAACCGATGCCAAAGAGTTGACTAAGTACATCCAGCCTATCAACGTCCTCTGGTGAAGAGTCCTTTGGAACAGCGATATAAGATTTGTGAGAAAAAACTTTATAGGAGCAAGCCTGTCCGAATGCTTTAATAAGCTCATTTGAATCTATCTTTATCTCAGCGGAGACAATCTCAATGGGGAACCGGATAATGTCATCCACTTCATGCTGTCTTATTCCAATCACATCTGGAGTACTCCATTTGTCTCTGAATACTGCGCCACCAACAGGGATGGCCTTCGTGCATTCGTCCAGATCGTTGATTAGCCAATCTGCGAACGGCTGATAAAATGTTTCTTCATTAATACCCTTTTTAATTGGTTTTTCAATGGAGTCAATCTTTTGAGGTGTCGAATCACTCTCCCGAAAGGAAACAAGTCTGAAAATCCCTCTTGCAGGTTTATAAACTTCTTTTGGAAACGTGGTATCCAGATCCCAGATTGATCCGTTGATCGTATTACGATTGAAATCATTGTTTTTTGCCCAGATTGCATTTCGGAGATCTGTATATCGCAACCCTTGCGGGTTTTCAGAAAGTATTTGCAGTGCAAATTTCTGTATTTCTTGTTCCTTCGCCATATCGTAGAGTCTTCCTTAAGGGAAACTAAGGTACGGAAAAGCCACTTTTCCCTGTGAATCATCTAACTGATTGGTTCTGAACTTTCAAAGAACCCCATCTCGCCACCTTGATTAAACCTCCCGAATTGTACGGCCTTTCCCTTTTCCGGGATATCGATCACTACATCCACATCATGCTGGAAGGAATTCGCTCCCCTGAAATTCCCCGTTTTGGTAGTCTGGAAGATGTAGATGAAGGATTTACCGGGGTTCGCCTCTTTTAATGCCCGTAAAGCCGCAGGATTAAGCCCAAGAAGGTTTACGGAGTCCAGGAATATAAAATCATACCCAGACAAATCTTCGGGCAAATGATCGCTTACAAAAAGGTTCTCGTGGGCTACGTCCTTTTCCTTGAGCTTTTGTTGAAGGGTCAGGTCCAGCTTCTCCTCTTTGGCAACGTAAAGTACCTTCCCGAAGTTCCGTGCAAGGTATCCGGCAAAGTCAATACATAGAAATGATTTTCCCATTTTAGGTTTGCCAAAAACCATTGCTGTAAAGCCTTGGGAGGGATCACCGATAAGTTCCAGCCATTTTCCAGTAAAGCCGAGGGTTTTGAATTCCTTCTTTGCGAATTCAATGCTTGACATGATCTTCGGTTCTTCAGCCACAGGCTCCGAAGGACCACAAAGTGGAACAGATTCTGCCTTGCCATCTTTCTTAGAAATTTTTCTTGACTTCTCGTAGCGTTCTACAATTCGTTCAAGATCGTATGTAAAATATTCATCAATCTGGAATCTAAATGACTTGCGTCTGCTATTGTATAGATCAACGACAGCGTCTTGTATCCGCCTGATCTCTGCGGCGTAGAGAGAGGTCTTTCTAATTTCTCTTCCCTTAATTGCTTCTTGTAGGTCTTCGACATAATGGGTCATGTCGTCCCGGCTTATTTTACGCCTATTGAAATACAGGAATCGCTTGATAAAACTCATTTCAACATCGGTATCAGGTTTGCCGGACAATCCCTTCCCCTTCAAATCTTTTTTTCGAAGCCTAATTTCCTTTTCAAGTGCACGCTTGCGGATTTTTATCTCAGGGGTAAGACCATCCTCTTCTTCGGCCATTTTTTCAAGTTCATAAATGCGCTGAAGCTGATCGAGTTCCATATAAACATACATTAGGGCATCATTCTTAGCAAGACGCTCGGCAGCGGTCTTTTCAGGTTTTCCATTCAAGCTCGCTCCATTTTCCAAAAACTCCTCCAGCTTTTGAAAGGCAAGTTCTGCCAGACGTTTGAAATTGGCCTTTTTCTCAAGTAAAGACCAGTCCTTGCCACCATCGGTCATCTTCATGAGATACAAATGTGCTTGCAGGAGTCCTTCCGGCAGGTTTTCCTGACCGATCTTATGAACCTCGGTCATAAAGTTGTTCTTTGTTACTTTCATCAGGCGGCGAATTTTAATTTGTTGAGTTGCTGTTCGATTTCCTTTACAGGCAATGGTTCTGGCATAAATCGAGACTCTTTTTCAGGATCGTAATTGGAAACCATGAGTTCGGTTTTCTTTTTGTCCGTGAGCTTGGTGACGGCCACCGACTTTTTTATTCCCCGGACTTCCCATTTATATTTTTTAATAAACTCTTTGAGCAGTTTAGAGGGGTAGCTGCTCAACAGGAATTTTCCTTTCACTTTGGAAAGAGCTTCAAGAAGTTTTTTGTAATCATCTTCCGTGTAACCACTGTAATGCCCCTGATCGGAACCGATGTAGGGAGGATCGACATAGAAGAAGGTTTCTTTTGAATCAGCCCGTCCGATTACCTTCAGCGCATCATTGTTTTCCACCTGCACATGCTCCAGTCGGTGTGCGTACTCACGGGTAAAACCGTTTCGTTTGTTTGAAACTGCCTTCTCTTTTGAATTTTGCTTTCCAAAACCCCAGGAGCCGATCAGCGACGCAAACCCCTGATTGGTTCCAATCCAGAATGCCCAAGCGCGGCGCACATCACTAAACATTTCTGGATTCTTATAAATCACCATCGCCTGTTTGTAAAGCTGGCGAGAGTGAAGCGAAGAGCGAACAAGTTTCTGCAACTGAGAGAACTTGGTCTGCATCACCTTAAAGAAATTTACCACTTCGGAATTTTTATCGTTAATGATCTCCACCTCCGAGCGGGGTTTTGTAAAGAACAAAGCCCCTCCTCCAAAGAACGGCTCGCAGTAAATGCGATGCTTGGGCAAAAGTGGAAGCAGGTATTTTAAGATGGCCTGCTTTCCTCCATAATAGGTGATGGGTGTTTTCACGCTGTAGCCGGTGGTGGGTTTTGGTCGTTGTCGTTCAAGAGGAAGTAACCTAAAATGGTAAAGACAAGGAAATAGACGATTGCGACTTCCATTTCATTCGTATTTAAGATGCTGAGAAATGATAAATCCTGAAAGAAAAACGGCGGATACAGCAAGTACTTTCGCCGCACGTTTACTTCGCCTCAGTTTATTCTGCATGAGTCCAAGACTCTCATTTAATTCTTCGGTTGTAAGCAAGAGCCGCGCGGTTGTGGATTTATAGTCCACCAGCAGCGAATCTTTCATGTTAATAATGGCATCCTTTACTTCCAGAAAACAGTTCAGAGAAGAGATTTCATTATCGCACAAACTGTCACGGGCGAAACTCGCGATCCTGAATGTGTTACATAAAAGTGAAAGCGAGTCAAAGACTTGTTCATCCTTCATTCTCATAGTGTCCAACTCAAATGAAGACTTAAAAGCATCCATTTTCCGGGAAATCTGAATGACGTATTCCTTGGCACCTTCCAATCGCTGATCATTTTTGTGGATGACCTGCTCCAAGCTGTCACTGACACTTTTCAAAGAGTCCAGAGAACGATCATAAAGACTGTCCTTGGATTTTAAGTACTGCTTGATGTCATGCAACTCCTGCTTGGTCTTTTCATAGATCGGTTCCGGTGGGCTGTAGTGTGAGTCGTAGATCAAATAAACGGTACTGGCGAGGCTCAGGATTGAATACAGGATCAGTACGAAGCGTAATAATTTACTCTGGTTTTTGTTCATTTTCTGTGTTAAAAGGGTTTGTGGGTTTTCGTTCAAAGGAGTATCCGAAGCATCCGGCAGCGATCAGCGACACGAAGCCATAGAACATGAATTCCGGTACGTGGAGATAGAAAAATTGCTCCCCGATCCACGCAATAAGCGTTACGACCACAAAAATGGCAACGACGGTTTCTCGCAAGGAGTACGTCCCTGTTTTGTCCTTCAGGATATTTCTTAGATACTTTTTCATTTGTTTTTCTTAGAAGAGTTTTGAAAAGAGTCTTCTTAAGATTCCTGGTCTGTCAGGAGAAACCGCATGCACATTCACATGGATTTCATTAAAAGTCCGGCTCTGGTTGATGCAGACCGTTGATGGAGCCTGTTGGCGTGAGGACTCACGGGCGATCTCCAGCAGGTTTTCAAAAAAACGTTCCTGTTGATGATGTACTCTGAAGTTGTTTTTCATTGTGTTTGTTTTTAGGTTGATTGTTTAAATGTTTCATCGGGACTCAGGAGATAAACGCTTGTGGAAATGGCGGCCACTGTTGCGAGACTTCCGTAAAGGACTCTTCTTAAAAAAGCCCGCTTTAATGCCCGTTCATCGATGAGCGTGTAGGTAAACGAGTTACCATAGAGGGATCGGTGACGCTCTGCCATTTGCATGAAGCGGTAGAAATGCGCCGCGTTTTCAAAGACCTGACATCCGGCAGAGAACTTGTCCACGTATTTTGTTTTTCCCTGTTGCATTGCGCGGTGGATGTTTATTCCAAAGAGTCCCGTCTCTCTTTTCCCATTAAGGAAATCCAGCACTGCGTTGCGATCATAGTCTCTAAGGATCGTGACAGGCTTTCTCTGCACAAGCGAGGCGTATTGTCCCCTGTGAAGGCCGATCTGGTAGGCACCTTTGTACTGACCCTGCATGAGAATCGCCGTTCCCTGAGGTTGCATTGGATTTTCAAGCCAGAAGGTTCCCGGATCAGTCGTACAAGGGAAAATGTGATACTCCCACTTATTCTTTTCCGTTTTATAGAACACGTGAAAGTGATCATCAAATTTTCCAGATCTCGTGTTTTCACTTCTCACTCCCCAGATGTTCAGCTCGTAGGGACGCGAATAGATCAGGTAATTCTCCTTCCTCGCAATGGCCTTTAACTTACCGAGCATTTATGCCGCATTACCCAGATCCGGCGTGTAATCGGCAAGCCATTTCTTCACGTCAAAGTTCGGACAGGTCTTTCCGGCCTTGGGAAAAGTTCCGTGACCTTTAATTTCCGCTTTTGGATAGCGATTTGAAAGCTCCACGATCTTATCGAAAAGTGCCACTTCCTGAGCGCGGGTACGCGTGTCAGAGGATTTTCCCTCTTTGGTTCTTCCTCCGATGTAAGCGATGCTTATCGTGGATTCGTTAAATCCTTTCACTCCGTAGGAGGGCAGCTTTTCATCCAGTAGCTTCACCACATCTCCGTTTGCTTTGACGATATAATGATAACCCGGACGATCCCATTTACGTTCTGTCTTCCAGAAATTGAGGATGGATTCCACCGTCGTGTTTGAAGGGGTATCGGTGCAATGCACCGCGATGTATTTAATTTGTCTCATAAAATATTACGCTTTTTGATTTGACAATTAGTTTTTTATTCTTTTCGAGGGTTTTAAAGAGGGTGTAATTATTTTTTGATGCGATGAAATGTCCCACGACCGTTTTCACAGGCACTTTTACTTTGATCTTGGCTTTCAGATCGATCAGTTCGGCAGGCTCTACCGTGATTAAGAATTTTCCCTGATCATTACCTGACAAAGTCGGGATGGACCATTTTGCACCGTCGTATTTTAATCCCATCCTGAGGAACTCCAGTCGGATGGCATCCTGCTCTGAAGCTGACTTGAACGTATCAAGCATTCCGGTGACAAGTGTTTTGCGAACGCCTGAAGAGATGCGGTACTCTTTGAATTTGTCAGAAACAGCTGAGTACTCAGAAGTGCTTTTGATTTTTTTTAAGGAGTCCAGAGCAGAAGAAAAACTCTTAGCTGTGGCCGCTTCGTAGAGTTTCTTGGCAAGCGTTGCCGGGTCTTCCGTAGGTATTTGAGTAAGCACGGTAAATGTGCTTTCATCCACCACAATGGGAAGATTCAGTTTGGTAAGAGCCGCCTGCACTTCCGAACCAAAATCTCCATCTGCTCCATACTTGGGAAGGATAGTCTTGCCATGTTTGGCAATGAGAGCGAGTTGCAAAGTCTTAACCCTTTCTCCCTTGCTTCCTTTTTTAAGAGGGAAATCATCTTTTTTTACAGGAGGTGTTGGTACATAGGAAGACTGACTTTGTGAACTGGTCTTAGTGGGTGTGAAAGTAGTCTGGGGAGCAAGCGTTTCATCTTCCTGATCTGTTGGCTCTTGCTTCTTCTTGGTGATGGCTTTCCATCCGAAAAAACCTCCCACGGCAGTGACGGCCACGCCGAGACCGATCAATATGGCTTTTTTGAAATTACGCTTCTTGGGCTGATTTGTATCTTGTTTTGCTGCCATTAGTTCTAAGGTTTTTTACTGATTATCTGAAGCATTGCATTTAAGTCAGAGGACGACAGATCTTCTTTAATATCTGCAAGCAGGGAAACGGCATATTCTTTTTCATACACTGCCATTACTTTTGAAAAATCCGCTCGTGTAGGGATTTCCAAAAACACAGCCTTGATCGCATCTTCATCTGTTCCGGGAAAAATCCCGTAGGAGATGTTTACTGCGGCATGAAGACGTTTTGCCCACGCGAGGTGATTTAGAACAGCCGTGTCTCCGGGCATTTCAGGTTTGGAAGAAATGATCATCATCATTTCCTCATATTCGCCTGAGGTTAGTTCATCCTGCATCTCTTTGGTGATCGGGTCACCGTAGAGTTTTTTATAGGAAGCGGCCACTTCTTTGAAAAAACTCTTCGTAGGAATCCGTCTTAAAACTGATCTCAATGCCTCTTCATCCGTTCCCCACCACCCGTCGTTTTCAAAGGCCAGTTTTATCTGCTTGGCATAAGATGCAGGTGCATTGGTTTCAAGTGACTTCTTTTCCTCGGTGTTGGCAATTGAGGATTTTATCACTCGTGAAACCAGAAGAATGGTTCCCCCGGCTACAACCAGTCCTAAAGCAGAAACAAGTACGATTTCCTTCCATCCGGAAGAATCCTTGTTTCCCGTTTCTTGCTTTGGATCACTATGTTGAGCTTTAAATTTCATCTACACCCCTAACGCCTTTTTAGCGATTTGCAGTTTGATGGGATCGTTAGTGATCACATCGGCAAGCTTTGAAAGTTCATTAGCCGAAAGTTTTTCACCCATCACTTTTAGAGCGGCGGCCTTTAGATCGGCTTCCTTTTCTGAAGGAGCCAGGATTGTTATGTCGTATTCGTACTTTTTCATGTCTTTAGAGTTTTACATCCACCAGATCGCCTACTTCTGTGATAAGAGCGGGTTCATCCGTGAGTTTGCGGTTTATAAGCATCAGCATCGTGAATTCTTCTTCCTCCAAGCCTTCCTGCATGATGTTCATGAGTTTCAAGAAGTCCTTTTCATCTTCAGATAACGCAGGCGCAGTTTTCTTTTTTATAGTTACTTCCGTTTTATCTTTGGTTTCAGTCTCTCCTAACTGAGTAGCCTTTTGAGGAGAATTGTTATTTAGTACTAAGAGTTTCAGCCAGTCAGGTGGATTTTCTGCAATCTTTAAGAGGCGATCAAAAATGACACTCTGCTTATTATCTTTTTCCTCTTTTAGAAGATCGATCCCTCTTTGAAGATCAGAGATGTATTTTTCTGCTTCAGCCAGCTTGTTTTCTCGCTCCGATAATTTTTCTTCCAATTGGACAAGGCGATTAGCCAGACGCTCCTTGTCCATTAGTTCGCGTACGTACTGCTGTACTTCCGGTCCATTAAGTGCATTGGACGATTGTACCTGTACGGGCTGTTGTACAATGACCTTCTCCGGTTCCACCGTAAAGACATGCGAGGTGCAGGCAGGCGTTTTTATTCCCCGATAGATCGTTACTATGATCTTTTTGGAAGCCGGAGATAGAAATGTTTGATAGCTGTCAAAGATTTCCGTAACAGTAGTGCGTGGTACAACGCGGAGTCCGTCCACATAAATCTCATAGCTCTGGGGTTTACCTTGGGAAACCTGAATTTCAAGGATACGTTTGATATTGTCCAGAAGACCCTTTTCATAAGGCTGTTCTACCGTTTGCTTTTCCATATTGTCCTGATCTTCCATTTAGTGTTTGTAAGGAGTTACCTGTATGAATCTCACTCTTGCTACGACCGCATCTGAAGTGTTTTTAATTTTGATCTGTCCCTGATGCTCGTATTGAAGTTCATTCAGGTTGGTATTTCCCAAATCAAACAACCCACTCTGGCTTTTAACAGATACGTTTACAGGTTCTTCCACTAAAACAAAATAGCTGTGAAAGGCCTTTTCGTTTCTAATCTCGCTGGGTTGAAGTACGATGTGCCGGAAGCGTGTGTAATAACTATCTCCAAAACCCAACTCCCGCATCCTGCGGCAAATAAAATCATGTGCCAGTTCCGGGGTCATCGCTATTCAGGTTTTGAATGATGTATATATCCACTTCGTAATTCACCACAGATCCGTTAAGTATTCCCCAGTTGTCTTCTATAAATCCATGCACCGTGGTGGTCTTTGGATCAAGATTGATTTCTATGCTTTTATTGAATGTGTTGTGCGTGTAGGGCTTTACCTCAAAAACAGAATCAGTGAAATCAAGAAGACTTAGATTTTTATCCTCAAGGATGAGATCGCCGAAGAAGAAAACCCGCTCGCTTCTGTTACTGCTTAAAGAGAGCTTCCCTGCAATTAGTTCGCGACCATAAGGAGGATCAACACCAACTGCCCCAATCACAGGCACCGCTTCTCCAATTCCTACAATTACACCGCTATCCAGAAGCCTGATCTTGTACCACAGCGAGCACACGGCTTTTGCATTGAAAGAAAGCGGGATCTCAAAGTGTTTGATCTCTCCTGCACTTGAAATGCGAACCGTATGAATGATAATCTCTTCCATTAGTTGAGTTCGATTTCACAGTCCAGGTACAATTGAACCGTGTAAGAAGCAAACACCGTGCGACCATCTGCTTTATCGGTAAACTCCAGTTTCACCTGACCGTTTCCGATAATAACATCCTTCAAAGGCCAGTAACGGATGTCCATGTTGGCATTCACTCCGTTCATGACACGCTGTACGGCATGATTCTCTGGGAAAAACTCTCGTTTGTTAATCTCTAGTCGGGCATATCCCCTGTGGTAAAGCAAATCCGGTTTTTCAGAAGCAAATGCCACACCGAAGACCTTCTTCACGCTTTTATCAAGCTCGAAAGTTTCAGAGACCTTTTCTCCCAAAACCGTTACCGTTAGTTCAAAGACTTTAGGTGCACGGATGATATTGATGTTTTCGTTCATCTGTTATTTATACTTTGTCGTTGGATTGAAAACTTCAGGCTTCCTTTTAATAGGAGCCTGAAGTTTAGTTTTCATTCGTCTGCACTCAGGAATTAGGGAGTGGTGATCGTTCCGTGCAAGGCAGCGAAGATGTACGTGTTTGCCACGATTCCGTCGAGCGTCCCCAACTCAAGGGTCATTTCTACAAGCACATCATCGTGGATCAGACGCGGGTTAGCCAGTTTGTAATAACCCACAGGCACAATCCCGTACCCGGCAGTCTTGAACACATTGTTCGAGGTGTCGGGAACGATGAGTTTTTTGTTGGCCTTCAAAGAAACTTCTCCGTTAGCAACGGCTGGGATGGCTTCCACCGCCGCGTAATTCGTGGCGATGATCTTGTCCTTGGTGGCATCTGCCGCCACTCCTGCCAAGAGGATGATCCCGGACACAAGCATAGCTTGATTCTTTGGGAGTTTGGCGTTGGAGATATTGCGAAGACCGATCTCCTTGTCGTCTTGGGTTTCAAAGATTTTGATGGTCTTTGAACTTGCGGGTTTGATCGAATAAATGATCGTGTCGGCAAGACGCAGTTCTCCTTTTTTAAGTCCCTCACGGATGTGAGCAGGCAGTTCTGCAAAATGCTTTTCCATCTCAGCCCTTGATCCCTTGGAGGCAGGTGCCGGGGTGGAGAGTTTTTTCATCACGTTCACCCGCTGTATGGGGTTCATCTTCTGAAGAGCTCCCATCAGCTCCTCGTTTTCCAGCGCATCGAGACCCAAGAGGGCTCCAGCGTTGTTGTATTCTTCAATTGCTTCAAGTTGTCCGTTCATGGTGTTTTGGTTTTTGTTTTCGTTTGAATTATTTGGTTTCTTTTTAGTGTTCTAGAGAATTCTTTCTTCTTCCGTACTTCCCAGGAATTTGTCATCGTCCCCGGTGCCGGAAAGTCTTTCTTCGATCTGCTCGATCTCTTCTGTTCCTTTCATTTCAGGCTGAGAAATGATCTCTTGCTCTTTCTCAAAGTCAGAAGCAGATTCCTTAATCTTTTCCTCGTACTTTTCCAGTTCGCTTAAGTCCATCTGGTCAGTTTCGCTCTGAGGATGGGTGTAGTAGGTTACTTCGCCCATTGGCTTTTCCTCCGTTTTGGTAGTGGTTTCCGTTTTCTTCTCTGTGGAATCCGATTCTTTCTTTTTGATGACCTTGTCCAGCCAGAACTTCTGTAAAATTCCCTTGCCGTATGCCTTTGCCCGGTCTTTGGCTTTTGTAATGGCGGACTTTTTCTCTTCTTCCGGTCCATTTACCGTTTCTGTGGAAGGCATCAGGTTGGAGGCCATCATGCCAACTCCGAAAGAGGTGAGTTCCGGTGATCCGATCACTTCACCCGTTCCCGTTGCAAGGATTCCACCAAGCACCGACCACCTTCCAATAGCGGCTCCCGTAAATCCTCCGGCTAATCCGGTTACAAGACGAAGGGCTGCTTGTCCCGCACCTTTTTTCAGACGCTTCCCCATCGGAAGTTTTCTGTCCGAAGCCGAGTCTTCGATATTTTGCAGCCATTGGGAAGTTTGCTTCCGCTTGGCATCTTTTTCATAGCTGTTCATGTCTTTGTTATTTAAGTTCGATGGTTTTAAATTTTTTCTCACCCGTTCTTCTTCCCGGCTTTGACTTTTTCCGACCCACTCCCTCAAGAGGTTTTTCCTTTTTCTCTTTATCTTGCTGTTTTGGTTTGAAAGCGAGGTATCCAAGTCCAAGAGCTGAAAGGATGCCCGTTCCCCAGAGTGTGGGTTTGAGCCACTTTTTGTTTTTCTCCCAGAAGGTTTCGTCCTTTTCTTCGGGCGGGGTATCTTCTCCGGCGGTTCTTTGAGAAGAGCTGTCCGGTGCCGGGGTTTCGTCTTCAATTGTTTTGGGTAAAGCGTCCAGATCAACCTGCGGTTCCGTTTTATTGATCTTTTCAATTTCCTTGTCCACGTCAGCTGTGTCTTCAAAATCAGCTGCCTCTTTATTCTTCTTTGGAAAGAGGTTTCCGATCTTCTTCAAAAATCCGGCGATGACGGCAAGCACTCCGGTGGATGAAGCAATCGCTGTCGCTGTGGCAGGTTCTCCAAGACCAGCCAAGCCTTCAATTTCATCTGTTCCCTGCATGAACTCAGAGTAGTAAACATCCTGACCCAGCAGTTCAGTAAGCGGTGTCCGCTCATTCATTGCGGTTACAGCTTCGTCGTATCCGCTCAGAGGAACTTCTTTATTCTGATTGCCCTTTCCTTTTAAGATGGATTCCTTCAGGTTTTCGGGCTTTCCACCCGCAGCGAAGAATATTTTCTCCAGTTTTCCCTTGATCGTTTTTAGCTGAGTGAATTTCTGCATGTCCACCCCTCGCTTCTGTGCATCTGCATCGCTTAAGTAAGCGTATTTGATGCGCTGAGCAACTTTCATAAAGTTGGTCTTCATGGAGGCAAGGATGCCAGCGCGGAGAAGCACGGTTGCCGGGTTGACTTTATTGACAACGTTGACAGCCTTTTTAAGGAAGGTTTTTACCTTGCTTTCTTTCTTTGATGTAGTTGAGGTTGAGGCGGGCTTTTTCTTTTTAAAAAGATCAGCCAGTTTACCAAGATCACTTTGACCATCGTCAAACATTTCTGCGTCTATGTTGAGCGATTTTTCCGGTACTCCGTTCAGGTAGTTCAAATCCATTGTAAAATCTTTTTTCTGTGTGAAAGGTTCTTCGTAGTTAAATCGGTCAACGACACAATCAAGGATGATGGTTTCTCCCAAAAGGGACACGACGGGGTAGATATGCGAAAAATTGTTCCCGGAGTACTTCACTATTCTTAAGAAGTGGGGAACACGGAGGTTGGAGAGGATACTGGATATAAACACAGTATAGCAATCGCAATCTACCCCTTGGTGTCGGTCGTGCCAGGCTCTTGCAGGGCTGCGAACCTGCTCCTTGCCATCTTCATCTTTACGGTAATTGATATGCGTGTAAACAAAGTCCCAGATTCTTTGGCAGGTCTCTTTGATAGAGTTTCCTTTCAGTAGTCGGGAGATCCCTGCTGTATGAAAAAGTGTTTCCGAAACGACTTTGGGAATGAATCTCACCGTATGACCCACGTTGGCGTTTCGTTGAACGGTAATCTCTTCCATCTCAGCTTTTGGAAAGAGGCTGTCGTACTGTATGCCCGGTTTAATATGTCGTTTTGTGATAACCTGCACTACTTACTTTTTTAAAGTGATTTCTTTGTTGTCCTCATAAGGGACTTTCTTCCATCCCAGATCAATCGTGGTAAGTGTTCTCACGTTCGCTTTCACTCCTTCACCGGAGAGTAAGGCTTTCACAAGGTCGCCCGCTAAGGAAAATATACCTGTGAGTGGTATGTCGATCATGATCTTGTCGATGACCGCTTCTCCGAATCCCGGAACGAGGATATCCTTGGGGACGACCTGTGAGGAGCCTATTACATTCTCTTTATAGATGAGTTTCACAAAGGGAAATTTCATTTTCAGTTTCGTGCGTGTGGGATTCTTTATTTTAACATCCACGCGAATAAGTGCACCATTCAGATTTAACTTGTGAATCATCGCTTTAGGTACGATCACCAATTCAGTTGCCGTGCTACCGAGTCTTCTCGCATATGCGATTGCTCCTGTTGCTAGGGCGGCGATACCGGTACCGACGAGTATTTTCTTAATCAGGCTCATTTTTTGATCTTCCATTTGGAGCTTAAAAAATCCGCTCCCAGTTTAAAGCCCACCCAGATCACTCCTCCGATCACTGCTTTCACAGCGTATTCCAGCAAGCCTGAAAAATCCATACTTGCCATAAGAATCATTCCTGTAAGGAACATTCCGCTTGTTGAGTCGCTATGTGTTTTTGGAGTATCCATTTTATTATTGCACAAACATCCGGTGTTGGATTAATATGCTTGGTAGGGTTTGAGTTGGATCGCGTCGTTCGCGTAAAACAAAATCGTTTTTGAATAAAAAGAGAACGCCCGCGTTAATTAAAGCGATTGATTATTTATCGCCCAACAGTTGAAAACATGGAGGATAGTCCAGTTTTTCAAAAATGGTTTTTACCTGTGGGATCGTAAGTACTCGTCCTCTAATCTCACCAATCTCATCGCGAAAAGGCTTGATCCATGAGCGGAACACGCGCCAACTGATCTGATAGAGTTCGGCCAGTTCGTTTAAGGTGTAGGGTTTCACTACAACCCCTTTGTTGGAATCGTTTTGCATTGTAAATAGGATTTAAAGGTGATTATCTAGGCAGCCTGCATCCGTCCGCCTGTGAAGTAGAATTTTAAAGTCTCGGACTGTTGCTTTCGGAGATTTTCCTCCAACCATTTTCTGGTTCCTACAAATCCTTTTTCATTGTCGGGATTGAACCACAGGGAAGGGTTCGGGATGTAACGAGAAGAATCTCTCATCACGTACCGCTTGGCCATCAGCACACGTTCACAGAAGTAGCTGAAATATTTTCCTGCATAGCGCATGAATAATTCCGGCAGGATGTCTTCATAGTACTGCGCAATATGCTGTTTGGCAAGTTCTATTTCGTGTTTGCTGAAAGCATGACCTCCATACAATTGCATTTTTGTAAATTCCCAGGAGGCTTCTGTCAAGAGTGCTATCGCTTCGGGATGCACTCTGAAAATTGTTTCATCTTTTTTCATCGTCGTATTTTTTCTTACGACAAAGATGGGGAGGGTGAAAAGATGGTTGTGCTATAAGTGTTGTTAAGTGGGGTTAAGCGTTGGTTATGGGTGGTAAGGGCTAGCATTTGACGGTATCTGATGCTAAAAGAAAGGAATCATCTTGCATCAAAGAAATCGCTTAAAAGCATCGGCCTTCCTTGATAGGTCATGTGGTCAGCAAGACTAACTTCTCTTTCTTCCATACCACCGGAATAATAGAGCTTCAGTTTAACGGGTTCGTCATGGGCAAAAGAAAATGAATTATACTTAATTCGGAGACTATCGATACAAATTGTCGCTTTGTCATTTTGAAAAAGAGGGCTCGGGTTGGGGAAGGAGAAAATGGAATAATCATTCTCTTCGCGTACGAAAGAAGCACGGAGAGGATCATAATTAACGGTTCGCCCATAAATATAAACTAGCCGAGGAAGAGCAACTTCTAGTTTGTATTGATTTTCAATAGCATTGCCGACGTTTTCAATGTGAAAATTCATTTTTAAAGTTAAATCGGAGATTTTTCCTCCACTGGTGGAACCTACCTGTATCGAAATGACAGGGTCTGCCAATTGTAATACTGTCTTTTCTCTTTTGAAATATAAATTTCTCACCTCGTACTCTTCAAGCGGAACAGACTGGAAATTATAACGTCGATAATACCTGCTGTCGTTAGCCATATGTGGTGCCGAACTATTTGAAGGGATTTTAATCACGTAAATGGTCTTTGATATGTCACCTTCATAGCGTATAGGAATAATGGAAAGCTTTTCTATTCGTTTAGAAATATTGGAATGAATAACATTTTCCAGCCATTCCTTGGTTATTTGATGCCCATCAATAAATGAATACGAAATTGGCACGTGATTTTCTTCTGTAATGCCATAGATAATGATACCCCCATCGGAGTTTGCAAAGGCCGATACATCTTTCGCAATTTCCTTCTTTTTCGCATCAGTATTCTGCAACGACCCAGATGCCTTATAGTCCAGATGCAAGGATTCCTCCACCTTATCTCGGATAAGATTATCTAGGTCTTTGCTTGTGATTTCTTGTTTGTTAAAAAGTGTAAGCATCTACGCTCTAGGCATAATTATTAATGAAGATTTCAAATTCATGCATTGTATTCTCTAATGAGTTATAAATGCCCAAATATTCCCATATAAAAGTTCCTGTAGCACTTCTCAAGGGCAAGGATTTCTTTTTGTCTCTTTTGGTACTCCGTTAAAACTCGATCATCATAAGCATCCTCTATCAATTCTAAAAATTGATCGAATTGTTGTTGAGTTTTGTTGAAGTTGTTTGCACTTCGATATAAAAGGAAAAATCGCACACGAGGACAAATCCCTTTAAATCTGATCCCATCATTTCGTGCGGCAATTACTGAACGTGTGAGTTGGCAAATTTTAAAGTAGTTGTGATTATTAATCAAGCGTGGGTCATTATCTCTGAAGCAAAGCGCATAGGGCAGGTTGCCAAACTCGTGATTAAACAATACTTTGTTAGGCTCCGAGATATGATTTTTCCGATAATCAGCTAGATTAAAAACTATTGTCAGGACGATGCTAATAATCCCAAGCGTTCCACCGATGAAGCCTACTAGGATACCCCAATTGTCGACAAACTCCTTCATTCTGTAAAATCAATTAAGGGTTAAAAATTCAATTTCTTCGCTTCGCTTATCTACTTTGACTGTCCTAGGCATACCCACACACTTTATCAATCTCTCGACCTGCTTCACCGTATAATACCTTCCTTTTTTCTTTCCAATTTCATCTTCAAAATCCCGAATGAAACTGTTGAAGGCCCTTGGGCTCATGTTATACATTTTTGCAAGTTCCTTCTTCATGTAAGGCTTGAGGGTAAATTTTGTTTCTTCTGTGATCATAAAAATGGTTTTTAGCGTGTCTTGTTTCGAATAGCATAAATAAATGGGCGTAGGTTTCAGGAATGATTCTTGCGTTTGTGTTTTTGAACGAGGTCGAAGATGATCCTCACCTGCTTCGGGGTATAATAGTAGCCGAATCGCTGGCCTAGTTTTTCCCTATGAGGGTTGACGATCTTATCAAATTCTTTCGGAGAGGACAGGTCGAGCTTTTCGACTAGTTGCTTCTTCATGTACGAAGTCACGTAGAAGGTTTTTTGTTTTGTTGACATGGTAATTAATTTACAATGAATAAATTTTTAAGAATTCTTCTTCTGTAAGATGCAGGGAAGTCGCCATTTCTTTGATAGTAAGTCGCTGCGCTCTGCGGTAAGAGGTGATTAGATCGCGCATCAATCGCGATTTTTCCACGGGAACATCTAACTCCCTTGGTTCCCTACGACGGATCTGTAATTGGTTGAACTGAGTCAGTAGGTAGGTCTTCTGATTTTTACTGATACATCCAAGATCTTCTGCACGGTAAAGGAGCGCATGCATGGAGACCTTCCACTTTCGCTTGAGTTCTGCCAGTGAGTTCACCGTAACATCCCTTTTGAAATCTGGTCTGATATCATCCTCCGGCATCAAAAACTCTGAGGCAAACAAATTTGATTCATGCCCGGTGTTGCGGTCGAAGGCGGGATTAGTATGCGCATGCATTACAAGATGTCCAAGTTCTATCGCTAGACTGAACCGTTGCCTGTCCCCCAACATGGAACTGTTTAAAAAGATCAAAGGGTGCTGCTCCTTTGTCAGTACCAATCGACTATCCACGCGTTCTGTTCCAAAATCAAAACTGAGAACCGGAATCTCATGAGACTCCAGCACCTCTGACATGTTTTCAATCATTCCTGCATGAATCTTCCATTGTTTTCGGAGTTTTCTTGCGGCTTCAACCGGTGATCCGGATACCGCGATCTCAAACACAGGTATTTTGGGCGATGATTTTTCCGTATGCCGAAACAACCACTCTGCCTGAAGCCTGAAAACATTGATCCGTGCCTCGATGGGGAAGATCATTTTTTGTGGAACCTTATGTCTTTTGCGAAAACTGAGATTTGAAGAAAGGAACGCTTCAGCATCCTGATAAAAGAATTCACGCGGATAGGCAAGCACTTGTTCAAGCAGGACGATCTGATCCTCACTCAAATTCTGTTCGCCGGATTCCGCCTTGCTGAGTTTCCCCGGCGAGATGCCAAGCCGGTCTGCCAGATCCTTCTGTGATAGCCCCCTGGACTCCCGTGCCAGCACGATCATTCCGGTATTAATCTTTGTTTCTGTTGCTATCATCGGTTCATTATTCGGTCACACGCCAAAAGTATAAATGTTTTATTATTTGACAAATTAATTTCCACAAATGTTTGTTACTATCTCATATTAATATGTATATCAATTAATTATGATTTTTACAGTTTGTGAAATAATAAA
Source organism: Bacteroidia bacterium (assembly GCA_020852255.1). Lineage (NCBI taxonomy): Bacteria > Pseudomonadati > Bacteroidota > Bacteroidia > Bacteroidia bacterium. Next base: position 61,211 of record JADZBD010000022.1, read on the forward strand.
CTAGCCGATCCAAAATGACCTTGGAATCAGTTCAGATCACGGTCACAAAGGGGGTCAAAGTGTCCATAGATTATCGTGCTTGACGACGTAATTTCGCGACAGCACAGAAGTGTGTGCTTACTAAAATTATTAATCAAAAAAAATAACATGAGAACTTCTTACGCAGTAATACAACTTGAAGCATCCGTAGCACCGATGAACAATGGACAACAGACAGTCCGCATTCTGCACAACGGATTTGAAACGGAGGATCAGGCGATGGCATGGATCAATAATCAGCCATTTGGTCGGTATGGCATCATAAAGTTTGTCGACAAGATCCACTAAGCGGCGCCGCTTTATATCATCGGAAATATTTTCTTCAATTCCATTTGCGCGTAATCATCCATACCTTTTTCAAGTAACAGTTCAATGTTTTCTACCATCTGTTTTGTCTTACGATTCAGCTCGTTTTGTATGTCAGAATTTGAATAATTCAAACGATCGATGACATGAAATACATTGTATTCAATCCCCTCCTCCTGATCAAAGCACTTAAGCATCCAATTTTCAACCGGCAAGGTTTGGTAAACAGAACCATTTATCACGTTCCAATATTTGAAGATTAGGATTAGATCAATAAGCATTCCTTTTGTATTGGTGAATTCTGCAATTCTCTTTTTTAGATCATCTGGCTCCGTTTTTATCCATTCGATACCGGCGTCAGTTCTTTTCGGTATGGCGTACTTTTCATAATAAGAAGAGGTTTCCGCCGTGTAAACGCATGGTGTGAGTTCAAACTTAATATGATTCAACTCAATGACTATTGTTGGGTGATCTTGGTATTTGTCAGAGCGAGGATAATTATCTTCCGCGAACTTTTTTAGCTTACTCAGATAAGTTTGCGGCTCCCATTTTCTCTCGTCGAATGTGATCAGGAGATCTACATCTGATTCGGAATCCACTTTTCTGGTAAGAAGCGTTTCCCGATCATAAGAACCGAATCGTTTAACTTTCGTAAGGCCATCATCAAAAAATGCAAGAATTAGTTTATCCTTAAGAGCCTTTATAGAAGTTTCAATTTTGTCATGTTCTTCAGGGGCTAACCGAATTTTATCAGCTAACTCTTTTAGGTATGCAGCTATTGTCTTGTTTCTCATGTTCTTATGTTAAAGACCTGCCATCGCAAATATCGAGCCCTCTTCGGTTTCTGTCAGATTGCTAAGTTTAAACAGTCTGAAAATGACATAATTGCAGGTTTTGTTGGGTGGCGTAGTAATTGAGTATTTACCTCGAAACCAAAACATATCGAATGCCGACACTTCTACAATGCATTGACGGACTCATTGAAAATATTACAGTAACGGACAGACAGGAGGAAAATATTAAGGGATCAGTGAGCAATCTCACCGCCTGCATGAAAGACCCAGACAACGATTTACACGTAAGCGAGGTATTTACAAACGGTTCATATGAAAGGGACACGATTATCCGACCCTTAAAAGATATCGATCTCTTTGCCGTACTGAAAAGAGATAAGTGGGCGGATCAATATGGAAACTTGCCAAGTCCCCAAAGTGTCCTAACCAAAATCAAAAACTATCTCAATGGACTTAACGACTACAAAGGCAAGGTGACTCAGAATAGGCCCTGTGTTACAATAGAACTAAGCGATAAGGACTTTGATGTGCTGCCCAGCTTTGAACAGCAAGGCGGCGGTTATCTTATACCAAACCACAATCTGAGCTCATGGATATTTTCTTACCCTGAACAATTGACCAAGAATCTAGATGATATTCACAAGATCAGGAACTATAAAGTTAAACCGACGATTAAAGCGGTTAAATACTGGAATCGGGAGGCGGGTATGTTGATCCCATCCTACCATATTGAGGAAGTAGCGATCAATATTTTTCAAGTGAGTAGTTTCACCAACTATGAGGAATCGATTCGTCTTTGGTTTAACAACGTAGAGTTCCATTTACAATCCAATAAGTTCAAATCCAATGATGATTACACCGCCGCCATCAATAAGATCAAAAAGGTCAAGGATAAGTTGAACGATGCTAAGAGGCTATATGACGAGAAAAAAGAAGATGAGGCCATTGCTATCTGGAAAGCAATTTTCAAGGATGAATTCCCTACTATTGATCTGGAAGAAGCGAAAGCATTCGGCAGAGATCTCGCTAAGGGTACCTTGAAAGTTGCGGCCTCAGGAGCATTATCAACCACAGTTGGGAATTCCAGTCCTTCTTCCAAGGGCTTTTTCGGGGAATCAAAATGATAAAGGCCCACCATAAAGCAGAATTGATACAGCTTCAGTCTATGAGGCTCCGGTACCCGCATTTTTCCGTAGCAAGGAATAAGGAGGGAAATCTTGTTTTTACAGGAACCCTTCAGCCAAAAACATATATGCCGGTTTACACCGTAGAAGTTGAATATAGGGGAAACCATCAACCAAAGGTGAAGGTATTATCCCCGATTTTGGTTGAGAATCCGAAACATTATTACCACGATCAGAGATGTTTATGTCTTTACAAACCGGAAAACTTCAACTGGGTAGCCACGAAGCCGATAAGTAATTACATTATTCCCTGGACTACTTGCTGGATTTATTTCTACGAGGTATGGAAGGAAAGAAAGGTATGGCTTGGACCGGAAGCGGACCATACTGGCAGTTCAGAAAAACAAATGCTTTGATATAAGAAGAGAAGATGACCAGAAATGTACCCCACCAGAATTCCTTCGACACTGCAAAACTGATCGAGAGATGGCAGTTTATTGTGTTACTACTTTCCACAGCGGCTACTATTACCTCCATCGCCTTGAATACACAGAAAACTGAGGGACCATCCGTTTCTGGCTGGGATGCTATCGACTGGGCGAATGCTTCGTCTTCATTTTTCGCTGTAGGCTACATAGTACTTGAAATACTTATCAATGACAAATTTTATAATTCTGGCAAGGAAAAACGGCTCGATTTAGTAGATCATGCCTTTGATACTAATTTCTCCGGTGAGAAATCAACGGGCTATTTCAATCCGGGTGGAATTAACAAAGGTATTTACAAGTTGGCCGTACTTTCTTTTGAAAACTCTCTTTTCACTAGCGTAATTATCCGAAGAATGATAGTGTTTAAATGGATCGTTGCGATCATCATAAGCGGTCTTTTTATTTTTTCCGCTTGCCTAGGGAATAAGGAATTGGTCAATAATCTCCTTCAAATTGCGGCCACTGGAATCTTGGTTCAGCAGGCCATCAGGCTCCAGCAGTTTTCTAACCGAATGGGAAATATCCACTCTGATTTCAAGGCTCTGTTCAATGATCTTAAAGATATGACCGATAAATCCAGCAAGGAGGGAGAAATGGTACGAAATATTTTGAACTACGAAGCAACACATTCATGGGGAAGCATACTTCTCAATTCCAATACCTTTGCGAAACTGAACCCTACTCTTTCAAAAAAATGGGACGGTTTAAAGCAGAATTATAAAATATAGCCCGAATGAATACAGCCTCCTTTACTTTTCTTTCAAAATGTCAGGACGTGAGTGTAATACCGAACAACATTACCTCAAGCAATGACGGCCTAAGGTCTTTTCTGAATATCCCTCTCTCGTTTGTTTTCAGGCTTCCGTTAAAACGCACATGCATGGATATTACTTCAATAAACGCAAAGTTGAAACTGGGGACTCCAGATGTATTGCTATCCGAGAGGCATGTTCCATTTGGGTATTTTATTCAACAACGTGAGGAGTGGGAACGAGGAGAGTTATTCAAATTTTTGCTGGATGATAGGGCTATTGCTAAAATTGAGAAGCATCGCAAAGGCGATATTAGATTTCATATTGAATTGCAAATAGTAGCCTCCTTAATGACGGAATTCCATTTCTCTGATCAGAGAATGATACGTGGAGGAGATGGATCGATAGTAGATTCGTGTAATTTACAGTTTTCAATTCCGCGATCCATTTGGATTGAAAAAATTCTTCCCGATTTGGGTCACCAGAGTTTCAGACTGGTTGAAATACCCCTTGGTCACAAACAACTGAAAGAGGCATACTCTGATATAATCTTCGAATTCAATAAGGCTGAAGATTATTTTAATCAAACAGATTATAATAAGTGTGTTGCTCACTGTAGAAACACGCTAGATGCATTAACACGCAACTTGAAAAAAATAAAGGAACGCAAGCCCTCAGAGTCCAGTTTTAAATGGCTTGAAGGGATTGACAAAGCTACCTTCAGTTGGATTGATGAGTTGAATAAAACGAATTCTGCGATATCTTCAAAATCCCATCATTCTGGACAGAAGAAGGAGTTTACAAGGCACGAAGCGGAATCTATTTATCTAGTGATTTTGGGGCTTTTGAATCTTATTGGACATATAAAGTGAATGAGCTACACTTCATGCTTCTTAACCCAACCCGCAACAATTTCGGGAAGCCTCGTCACTACCTCTTTCCCGAACAGGGCCTCAGTAAGAATTCCCATATGTAGCATGTCAATTATCCTGCATAAGTAAGAACGGCCTAGCGTCCACCATGTGAAATAATCATCAACGATCAGATAGTGTTCAACTTCAACATTTACGTTCTCTCTTACTTCCCGAAGCTCAAGTCCATCAAGTAACGTTTCATACACGCCATCAGCAACCCTGCTCCCGAATGTTGTTGTGAAATAATACTCCTTGATCTCCCAGACGGCAATTGGATTGATCACATTGGGGAATGCGCCGTCAACTCGTCTAGACAGAGTACGGACAGGAAATTTATTTTGAGTAATCGCTGTTAGTTGCATTGGATCATAGTCACATGTTATTCCCCCGCAATTTGCTTCGATAAGCATATTGACAATTCCCGTGAGGTAGGCGTAGCCGCTTTTCTTTCCCTTTTGCTTATTTTTCGGCAACGGACAATTGGGTTTCAATTCCTTTCTAAGTTTAGCGAAAATCTTTCTCGCCTCCGCAACTTTCATGAGATTAGGTTGGACCTTAGTGTTCAGAACATCAGCCCTATGTTGCAGATAGCCGACAATTAATTTGCCATATTCTGTAAACTGATTCTTCTCATCTATCACCTTGCTATAATCCAAATTACTACTTGAATAAACACGCTTGATTTCTTCTAGAGTATGAACCTTGATACTCTTTGTTTTCCGGTCAGTATAGCCCGCCCTCTGGCTGATCAATTTAATATTGGCCCAAAACTCTAGCGGTTGATCCAAGTATGTTTTATTTGCGTTCATTCAAGGCCTTTTCAAATTCGCGGGTGAATTCTTCCAAATTTGATCCCAAAACTTTACATATCAATCTGAGTTCCACCAAATCCAGGCGGCGTTCACCGCTTTCTACTTTACTGATAAATGACTGAGGTAAGTTCAGTTTCTTTGCAAGGTCAGATTGGCGCATATTTGAACTGACTCTTAGCCTGTACAATTGCTCCAATAGAACCTTGTACTCCTTTTTGAACAGGCTTTTCTTCACGATTGTTCAAAAGTATATCCTAAAATCGAATATCCCATATTAGGATTTAGACACATCAATATTACCTTTGTACGAAATAGATCTTATGCAACTCACGCTTGAACAGAAGTACAGAACCTACTATCCGCCAAAATATCAACTTCTAAAATGGGTTGGAAACAAGCAAAAATTTGCAGCGGAAATCACAAGTTACTTTCCAACTGACTATAACAGGTATTTTGAGCCTTTTTTGGGAAGCGGAGCTATTTTAGCTACTGTTGCGCCGCATAAGGGAGTTGGTTCCGATACGTTTAAGCCGCTTGTAGAGATTTGGAAAAAGCTTTCTAACGACCCAGAAGGTTTGGTAAAATGGTATGCCGAGAGGAGAAATCGAATAATTAAGGAGCCAAAAGAAAAGGTGTATGAAGATGTAAAGGCATCCTACAATTCGAATCCCAACGGAGCGGATTTCCTCTTTTTAACTCGCTCCTGCTACGGTGGAATTGTCCGTTTTAGGAAGTCTGACGGCTATATGTCGACTCCATGCGGGGTTCACATACCAATTCCGGTCGAAAGTTTTGTTAAACGAGTAGCGGAATGGGGAAAGCGATTGAAATCCGTTCGATTTGAACATCTCGATTTCAAAGATGCGTTTGCTTTGGCCAAGGATGGAGATTTGATATATTGTGATCCACCATATTCCCACAGCCAAAGTATTTTGTACGGGGCACAGGATTTCAGGCTTGAGGATTTACTACTGGAAATTAAAAAGGCCAAATCGCGTGGAGTGATGGTAGCACTAAGTATTGACGGAAATAAAAAATCCGGCAATTATATCTGCGATTTACCTATCCCTTCTGGGCTTTTTGAGAATGAAATCTTTGTGAACTGCGGACGTTCCATGCTCCGTCGCTTTCAATTGGAAGGACAAACGCTGGAAAAGGAGGTTGTTTCTGACAGGCTGTTACTTACATACTAGCAGCTAATACCAAGAATATATCGCCTTGGTTTTCATCCGTTGTTACGGAATATGGCAGGCTCACCCTCAAACGCCACATCCCTCATCATTCCTTGCAGCTTTTCGGGTATCTGATTATAAAGTGGGGAGTTTTCAAAAATCTTATACGTAAACGTACTGGCGAAATTCTCTTCAGAATTTTCATTCACGACTATTACGAAATTGTGGTCGGAATACCTAAGCTCAAGTTGAACATCCTCAGAGTCATCTCCGTCAAAACTGATCGCGGACCACGCTTTCTTTCCCTGTGTAAATATTCCGATTTCAAATTCATCCATGCTCAAGAGTTTATCTGTTAAGATTCTTAAGAGAGATTTCGCATAAAATTCATGAAGTGCGGGAACTTCAGTTAGGACATCAATCTGAGGTAAAATACTTGACATTGAGTAGTGATTTATTATGGGATTATAAATATAAGCACAAATTGTTCTAGGGCAGCATTTCTGAAAGAGTATAAAACTTGAGCCGCCCTGTGGTATCATTTTCCAGCCACAGTAGAAATTCCCACAGCCACAAATATTTTGAATAAATGTGTTCGTTTTCACGATGCTTGTGAAAGTTTTGAGCAATCTTTTCCTTTACAACCACAATTGACTTCTTTTCTTCCTCATGCGCACTTTTCAATAAATCAATTGACATCTCACCAAGCTTCTTCGTAAGTGAATAAAGTTGCTTTTCTAAGGGATCAGCAGCTTCTTCAGGTTTTAGTTCCTCAAACATTGATCTAGCCATCCGAATGGATGATTGCATAATTCCGAACGGATTCAGAAAGGCGTTGTGCTCCCAATCGAAAATAATAGATTCATCAATGCCAAAATACCTAACCCGCTCCTTATTATAATTAATGAGTTTGGCAATTAATTCCTTGTCTAAAATAACCCTTGGATAAATTGCTTTCTTACTCTCTAATAAATACGCGGTCACTAGCCCCTTAGAAAAAATAATATTCTCATCACTGTAATAGGACCCGGTTGAAAGACCACCCCTAGTAAAAAAACCCTTTGTCATTAAAACGTATTGGACGCTTCTGACATACATGGTTATTAAATTGAAATTTGCAAGAAAGTCCTGCTCATTATCAAAAAAGGGGATCGAGATGCAGATATTGTCTGAAAATGTTTTATACTGGAGATGCTTAATTGCTTCCTTGTTTTTCTCGTTTGTATTTTCAAATAAACTTGCCTTGGCTAGGGCGAAGGACTCCTGAATGTCTTGGAGAATTGTTGAAGTAGTGTCGCTATCATACTCATCAATTAGTTCGCTAAAACCAAGAATATCCATGTAGCAAATAATCCTTGGTTCGGTCTCAACAATTTCCTTTACAAAATAGTCCTTCGGGTCACGCGTCAACCTGATTTTAAAGCTTTGCTCCCGTTCATTCTCCAAATGAACATCAAAATGAGCCGAGAACTTTTTAATCGCCTCTTTAAGACTATTAACATTAAACTCTTCATTGGAAATACAAGATTTTGTCAAATTGGAAATTTCATTTACCACATTGTACAGCAATTCACGGCAAGGCTCGTTTTTATCAATGAAGTACTCCTCCTTATCTGTATCAAACTCGACAATCCTTAGAAATAGTGTGTTAATACTTGCAATATAATGTAGCCAAAAGCGTCTTATCCCTTCTTCCTTGTTTGTACCACTGTTATATTCAAACAGAAGTTTCTTGAGTTTTCTTTTGAACGCGTCTAAGAACGGTTTTTGATGGCTTGGGGCGGATATTTCCGTTACTAGCTTACTAAGATATATTCGGGTCCAAAGGGCGGTACACCATTCCGAAGAAACATACTCAAGATATTCTTTAAGGGAGCGGGGCGAATAATCCCACTCAAAGTTTCGGAGATTTTCCGGAAGAATCCTTTTTGCCCTAATATTGATGAGTGGATAATAGACCTGCCGCTGTATCTCCGCAGAGTCGAGGAAAAATATTCCACTGTGAACAAAAATGCAATACTCAGGATTTTTAAGATCGTGATTAAAAAGGGTTTTACTGACCACGGTGGACTCTTTTTCTCGAGAGACAATTGCCTCAATGTTCCATTTCTGAGCTTGGACATCGATCTCTCTAGGCAAATCGTCAGTTACAATAATGGACCTAATACTATCGTCCCAAAAATCCTGCGTTCCTGCCCTTTCGATAACGGCTAAATAAATACTCTTAACACTACTTGAAAAGTTTTCAGGATAGGAGTTCGGATTTTTTAATCGGATTTGAATAATCTCACTCATCTTTTCATTAATATATTGGAACTAAATGTAGTCGACAGATTTCATTATGCTTCACCCAATCGTTAGCCCAATCCCATCATTATCTATGTAAGAGCTCTTGTCCGCCACGTCCTGAGAATTATTCAGGCCAATAAATACTTCCATGCTCCTCGGAAGCCCCTCTTCCAGAAAGGCATTTATCCGATTCGTAATAAGAATTCTTGGTCTGTAAAACTCAACCATTTCATAAATCCAAAAGGGGCGACGAGGTAATTCTCTTTGGAAATACTTTTCTAGCTTTCTGTAAGTTAGTCCTATCTCATAGAACGTCTCCACGCCAATCGTCAGGTCAGCTATTTCAAAATATTTTTCATTTACAAATTCATAAAGCCCCATGTAATATTGCTTTGACAATGAGGAAAGCAATTCCTCATTATAACTAACTCCATCATTGTACGGATCATGGTATTTGCATTTTATTTTATCATACATGTTGTAGGTAACACTTGCCATTGAAAAATTAACAGAAATCTTTCCAGATCTGGATTGGGCCTTATGCTCTGCCATTACTCCATGCCAATTACTACTATATCCTTTTGCTTCAATAGCAAAAATTGAGTTTGGACTAAATGAAATCAGATCGGGTCGCTTACCTTTGATTGGCATCCTTAAAATTCGCATAGCAGCTTCATAATTAACGGTTAAAAGGCTATTGTTTATTCGCTTCGAGAGAAAGTCCGCAATGGCTCTTCCGGCAACAGTAGAAAACTGTCCCTTTTCGGTTGGATCATAAAGTGCTGGAGGGGGTATAGAAAAGTGATTATTGTAAAAGGTTTGCCTCTGTAAGTACTGACTGTATGTCAAGAACATTCCCAAGGTGCGAATGAATCTATTTAGCCGTGGTGCGCTTCCTTGGCCCGCAAACCCCAGATGTTTCAGAAATGCGATCCTGCTAATGGTGTAATTCAGGTTACTTGTTACACCATTAGAATCAATATATTCGACAGGAAGGTTCATCGCTCGTTTTATTAAAGATATGAAACATTGAACTTATCGCATGCAACGTGCCCACTTCCTGTATCATTCCCCCATTCCCCCTCCATGATTCCCCCATGAACCCCTCTTTTTCCGCATAAAGCTTCCATGAATCCTCCATGAAATTTCCGAGGTGAGAATTTCGCTTTTCTACCGCGAAATATTTTTATTCAGCCGATTTCTTCTTTGTTTTCTTCAAGAGCCGCGTTTTGATCTGAAACGCACCTCCCATATTATTTATAAGTACAAATATTTGCCGTGATGATTATGAATGCAAAACGCAGTTGTGGTAAATGCCTCGTTCAGGAGGAAATTGCCAGGCACATGCGACTTGTATTTGAATAATCCTAATTCGGGGGGCGAAAATTTTGCCCGTAAGTCTTTGAGTCCTAAAGGCATGAATATACCCCAATACCTTGCGTGTGCCGGGTAGTGTACGCATGTTTGTCCCAATCACCCGGTAGCAAGTTTAAGTGAAGGCTTAAAACCTGCCGGGAGAAAAACTAAAACAAACGCGCATGCAAATACTAAACGGATCAGCGGGGGAACGTAAGAAAACGTTTCAATGGCTGTACCGCTCCATGAGTAACGGCATCAGGAACGTAAAGTCCACCGAGGCACAGGAGTGGCTTAAGAAAAACGGGCTATCGTATGAAATGACCGGGGCAGGGTTCTGTTCGGGGCAGGTTCAGCACCGTAAGTCAAAGGAGTTTATACGTGGCCTTGAAAATGTGAGATTCCTTCGGGCGAATAATATCGTCAGCAAGAACGGCGATACAGGTTACCTGATCTTCGCAAAGTTCGGCATCATCTTTCCACTAAAGGATGTGAAAGGAGAAGTGGTGAATTTTTATGGCATCCGTATCCGGCTGGAAAAACCGGAGCATTCATTTCTGAATGACGAGGGAATCTATCCATGTTTCCCTCATGAAATGACCACACGGCTTTTTATCACCACGAACATTCTGGATGCGGCAACCATTCTGGAATCAAGGGTGCTGGAAAACCGCGATGCCGTGATCTGTGTTCCGGGTGGAAACTTTTTAAAACAGTACGAGGAAGCAATCGAAAGGCTAGGTCAATTAAAAAGCATCCATTGGATCGAATCACCGAGAGTAAAACTTACGGAGCCTCTCAGGGGAAGAACTATGCCAGAATTAATTAAAACGAAAAGCCATGAATGAAGGAGTTAACCATTTAAGAAAGATCGCACGAGAGATACCTATATATAAGGTGTCCCCGCCCGACGGACAGAACCTGAACCATATTTACTTGCGTCACGGAAGCGATGGAGTCAAGAAAATCCTAGAAAGTGATGTCAGTCTTGAGGAACTGACCGAAGTAGAAAGTACGGCCCTTCCTATTCAGCCACTTGAATTGACCTCCCATGAAACCTCCATTGAAATTCCACCCGATGATTTTAAGCGTGGTGAGGAGAACTTTGTGGCGACTCTAAATAAGGATAAAGGATGCGAAACCTCCGAAACGCCCTGCCTTGAGTTGATCCATGAGCATAAACTTCTGATGCGCTCATCTTACAACCATTATTATGTATTGGGAACGGTAGTCCAAGACATGGGAAGCATGCGAGTGACGCTTATGATCGAAGAACAGGCTACGGGAAGGCGTGAAAGAACCAAACTCGATCTCTATGAACGTGAGCAAGTGGGTCTTTATGCCGAGCAAGTGGGAGAACTTTTCACTCAACCTGTCGAAGCTGTTGTAAGCGATCTGCTTTATCTGACCGATCTTCTGGAAAAACACCGGGAGCTTCAGATCGAGGAAACCAAAGTGGCGGTGAAGGCCAAGAGAAACAATTCTGTTTTAAGTGCTGAAAAGCAAAACGCCTGTGTGCAATTCCTAAAGGGAAAGAACCTCATGAAGGGAATCGATGAACTCATCGAACAGGCAGGTGTGGTTGGAGAAGAAAGCACACGCAGACTCTTATTTGTGATTGCTTCTACCTATAAAATGAACACTCCCCTTCACGCATTGGTACAGGGGACATCAGGATCGGGGAAGAGCCACCTTATTAATAGTATAGGTACGTGCTTCCCACCGGAAGATGTAATAAGCATGACACGGGTCACCTCAAAATCCTTTTATCACTACACCAAGGACGAGTTGGTCGACAAACTCCTTCTTATACAGGATTACGACGGGTTAGATGAAGAAGCGCAGTTCGCATTCCGCGAATTGCAAAGCGCAGGGAACATCAGTTCATCCACTACCTATAAAGACCGTTATGGAAATCTGGTATCGGCGGTGAAAACCGTAAGAAGCCATTTCGCCTCCTTACTGGCAACCACGAAGGCGGAAGTTTACTACGACAACATGAGTCGCTCGCTTATTTCAGGAGTGGATGAAAGCGACGAACAGACCCGACGCATCGTACTTCATCAGAATAAAACTCTCGCGGGGTTGGTTGATGCGAAGAAGGAACGCCAAGCAAAGGAGTTTCTACAAAACTGTATGCGGTGCATTAAGCCGATGGATGTAGTGAATCCCTATGCTGACAAGGTTTACCTTCCCTTTGAAGCAAAAATGCTCCGTCGCCTTAACAGCCACTATCAGGCTTTTGTAAAACAGATCACGATCCTTCACCAGTATCAACGTGAAAAGGACGATCAGGGAAGGTTGATCGCTTTGCCTGAAGACTTGAAAACGGCTTGCGAGATTCTCTTCGATGCCATCATGCTGAAAGTGGACGATCTGGATTCTTCGCTCCGGCAATTCTTTGACCTGATGAAAGCGCACATTAAAAAATTGGTCACCAACGGAAAGCAAGCAGAGTACCAGTTTACGCAACGTGACGTGCGCCTATCACTCAATATAAGTAAGACACAATGTTTCAGATATTTTGAGGAACTGGAAATGTTGGAATACATCCAACGCACGGGAGGTTACGCCAACCGAGGGTTCAAATACAAGATTGTGTTCTGGGACGATATGCAAAAGATCAAAACTAAGGTGCAGGCCGACCTCAACCGCCAATTAGAAGCATTGGTTCTTGGTGGTTCAGAAGAAAAGGAACACCAAAACTCGCATGAACAGGGCAACTGAGCCCTAGTGGTTCAGTATTTCAAGAGTACGCATTTATAGGGAGACCAAAAATATGAAACACTTACCCTTACAGAACGAATCCTTTGAAAGGCTTTACCGCGACTTTTCTCAAATGATTCGCGTAAAGGGGTATTCACGTGGGAAGTACACTTCTTATCCGGCCTGTGTAAGGGAGTTTCTATTCTTCATTGAAAACCGTGAGATCGGGGACATAAGGGACGTGGTGGCGCAGGATGTGATCGCCTATTATGAATACGTCCGTGAAAGGCCGAACCAACGCCGTGAAGGGGGATTAAGCGACTCAATGATCCGTAGCCACTTGTTTTCACTCCGCTTGTTTTTTGATTTTCTGATGGATTCAGGAATCCGGGATTCTTCTCCCGCACATCTTCCTAAGTTTTCAATCGTAAAATATAAGGAGAGGCAGATCCTTACTACCGATGAAATACGCGAACTACAAAAGGCCTGCCAAACAAAGCGGGAGAAAGCACTTATTGCTCTTGCTTACGGATGCGGGATGAGGCGATCTGAGGTTACAAACTTGAACTTAAGTGATATCGCTTTTCATCAGGGAATGCTCACCATCAGGGATAGTAAGTTTGGCAAAAGTCGTATGATTCCTCTATCGGATAGCGTTCTTCAGAATTTACGCGAATACATTATCCAGGAACGCCCACGCTACATCACTTCCCATACAAACGCTCATATTCATGCGGTCATATTAAACAACAGGGGGACACGCGCTTCAGGAGAGTATATATCCAATATGCTTAAAACACTTCTTAGCCGCACACAAAATCCGGTGATCCTTAAAAAAGAAATCACGCTTCACTGTCTGCGCCACTCCATTGCAACTCACCTGCTTGATAAAGGAGCCTCGATGGAATTCGTACAGGAATTCTTGGGTCATGCGGAAATGGATACTTCACTTCTGTATTCCAAACGTCGCGCTCAAAAGTTAAAAATCCAAAGACAGATCCGCTAGATGAACGCTGAACCCATTTCTTTTGAAAAGTACTTACATAGGGCTGGTTTCACGCCTATGTCCATCAGCAGTTATCTATACTCGACCAAGAATTTTCTTGCAGTAAATCCCCAAGCTGAGAATTACGGCTATAAGGATATCATCAACGTTATGGAAGACACTGCAAAGATCAAAACCAACACACGGTACAGAATCGCCATTCTTGCGGCAATCAAAAAATACTACGATTACCTAATTGCCATCGGTAAACGGCATGACCACCCTTGCCGAACGATTCATATCAAGCATAATCGTGATAGAAAAGTGATCCATCATGATCTATTCACCTCGGCGGAACTAGAACTTCTTCTTGAACGCGAGGAGCGTTACCCTGCCCTGAAGCTGAAGAATCAATCTTTGATCTCGCTTCTTATTTTTCAGGGCTTGAGCACGGGGGAGATAATAAAAATGAAAGTCCATCACATCGACTTGGACTCCGGAAAAATATTTGTCAAGGAAAGAAAAAACACCATGCGACGACATCTGGACATGCATCCTAAGCAGTACCGTATCCTTGACCGCTATATAAATGAGTCGCGCAAGGAACTTCTTAAGGGCAGAGTATCAGATGCCCTCTTCATAGGGAAACTGGGAGTTGCGGCTTCAACCTGTGAGGTAGGATATCTTGTAGAACAGTTCGATTCTCTGTTCCCCGGTCGTAATCTCAATCCAACCACTGTCCGTCAGAGCGTGATCGCAAACTGGCTCAACGAGAAGAAGTTTTCTCTTGAAACCGTGCAACTCATGGCCGGTCACAGATTTATTTCTACTACCTTAAGGTATAGAAGGAACAATCAGGACGAGAAACGACTGCTGATTAATCGATTTCACCCCTTGGGCTAAGGCCCTTACCCCCTTATTATCACGAGTTTCCACAGGAAGTTGCCCGACTTCCCGATTCCTGCTATATTTGAAAAACCTTCACGAGTCAAGAACGGAATGTTTCGCCAAACCTTCACAAATCATTTTTCTACTTTACCTCCACAGTACACGGAGTCATATCGCTACGGCTTCGACGGGGTTGAGAAGGATGATGAAGTGAAGGGAAGTGGCAATAGTTACGACTTCGGTGCGAGAATTTACGACCCAAGGCTGGGAAGATGGTTAAGTGTGGATCCATTATCTAAAAATTATCCGAGCTATAGCCCCTTCAATTTTGCTTCAAGTAATCCTGTCTACTTTATTGACAGAGATGGGCGTGTACAGGTTGATGCACAAGGGAATATTATTTATGAGGTTAATCCTTCAAAAAAACCTTCAGAATACGATCAGGGAGATTATAAAGTCACCGTAACTCCTGTTTTTATCTTTGCAAATGACGGACGAAAAATTGAAGTTCAGCATTACACGGTTATTAACAAAAAGACAGGAAGATCTGTTGATAATTCTGTGATTCAAGATTCATATAACTGCCATGGGATGACTTCTCTAAGTAGTGAATTCAGGGTTGGCTCAAAGTCAGATAAAAGTGAGTCAAATGCCCTTTTATTGGATAAGGGTGGATTCTCTCCTGAAAAGGAGTTAAGTGGTGGGGTGAATCAAGAATTTAGTAAAATAAAGAAGGGAGACATTATAGTATTATTTAATAAAGATGGAGTAGCAATACATTCCTATGTTTATGATGGTGATGGTACTGTAACTTCAAAAAATGGGGAAAGAAAAATAAACGAGCTTAATGTCGATAATAAAGATTCCAAAAAGGGAACCTTTGTCAAGGAGAATGCAACAGTTGAAGACATCTATAATCTTTATGCCTCTGAAAAGGATCCAGCAACCGCAATGGGATTTTTTACCCCTGTTAAGGATGCAATAATAAGTACTAACAGGACTGTAACGACAGAGTTTAAAACTGCCTCTGATCATACAAGAGAACGATCAAGTGTAGATATTGCACCTGCAGTCAGTACGTGCGTTGGTTGTAAGCAAGGAGATTAGTGTTAAATATTTCAATATGAAGTTCATTTGGCTACCAGTAATTCTGTCTATCAAGTTTACCTGTGATGGAGGTCAACATACTGAGTCACCATCAAAGTTAAATTGTAATAGCATTATTCCTGACACGTGTTATACTTGTCCCTGTAATAGGGATAATGTTATAAAGGGGAAAATAGATTGTTTTCTCTTGACTAATAACATTAAATCATTTCCAGAACCTGTCGAATTCCTAAAGATGTTAGCTTATTTAGATTGTAGAGAAATTAAATTTTCTGAATATTGTTTTCCAATTGAATGGGTTGATTCCAATAATATTGTTTCACTGATACCATACTTAGACTCTACAAAATCTTCTATACATGTAAAAACAATTGATGAGCAATTTGAAAGCAAGTTATTGGACATCGAAAATCTAAGGGTTAAGGTGTCGACGGTTTCGCTTGAAGCAGCACACCTAATGAACGCTTACTTTTGTAAACAATACCCTTGCAATATCATTTACTCAGTTGATAGTTTAAAATATTATTTCAGTCGTAAATAGTCTGTCGGGGTGCGGATCATATAACGCTGCTGGCACATTTACGATAGCTCGGCCAGCACCGATGCTTGCAAAGGGTTATTCAATAGTGACTAGTCCAGTTATAATGTAACCTCCCCTTTTATCGGACTGGGTTAAGATAGACCTTTCTGTGTATTTCACCAGAATTAGTTATCTTTGGGTATGACTAAGACCTTTAACCCTGTAGTTTCTAAGGACGAGTTGATTTCGAGACTTTTGGAACAGAAAGACCAGATAAAGTCCATGGGAGTTTGCAGATTAGCTTTATTTGGTTCAATTTCCCGGGATGAGTTAACCGATTCAAGTGATGTTGATTTTTATATTGAACTTGAAGCTACCAAGCAAACATTCAGGAATTTCAATTTAATTTACGATTTTCTTGAGGCTATCACAGGCCGGCCGATTGATGTTGTTACGCCCGATTCGTTGAATAAATACATCGGACCTCATATTTTACGCAGCCTTGAAGAAGTCCCAATCGCCGCTTGAACGCATTCGCCATATTCAGGATGAGTGTCAGTTTTTAGTAACGCACACTAATTCAAAAGCGTTAGTCGATTTAGAAAGTGATCCGGTATTAAGCCGGGCAGTTATTCGAAGTCTAGAAATAATTGGTGAAGCTGTTAAGAATTTGCCTGACGAAATCAAGAATAAATATCCTGCAATAGAATGGAAAAGTATTTCTCGCATGAGAGATCGGCTTATTCATCATTACGACGGAGTGGATATGGTAATTGTTAATGACGCTATACATACGGAAATTCCTCAACTTTATAAAGCAATTCAAGAGTTGCTCCAAAGTTAAATAGCGTAACTAATCCCACATTCTTGCGTCAAAACCTAACCAGCAAACCAACCTACCAGCCCACCGCGCCGAAGGTGTGCGCGTTCGGTAGTCTGCCTGCCGAAGCGGCAGCTCAGGCAGGTCGAATCTCCAGCCGCTTCACTTCCTTTTCCTTCCCACCTGAACCCGTTGTAAAGTCGCTCTCTCCCATTTCTCCAAATCTCCCCCGGTGATAACAAATATGGGGTGGGGCCTGATCCGCTTCCGCTTCTTTACATCCTGAAACTTTTCCCGACACCGCACCCGGAGCTTGCCAAGTAAATGCTCCGTTTCAAAACGCATCTGCCCCCGCGTTACCGGTAATGCCGCCGGATTACCTATACGCCCAATCTTCTTACGATCGAAACGATAACCACGCTTCGTTGCTTCGGCGTAAACTGCCAGCAGATATTGATTGATGCAATCCAGAGGCCTGCCTGACTCCCAGAAACGTGTTAACTGGGGATGATGACGATAGCCATTGGTCTTACCCTCCAGCACATGCTTCGCACGGAGTGCTTCCCGCCACAACGCCACCAGACCACGCACGTCCAAATTTTCCGGATGTAAGGACCATAGTCTCATCGCCTTCCAAAATTAGTAATGTTAAAGGCAACTCATCTCTCCCACCGCGACTTTCTGCCGCCTCCCCCCCCCCAGCCTTTTTTATATATTTACAGTTATAATTCCACGCCATGCGCTTCGCTTTCCTCTTGCCCCTCCTTTCTTTTATTACCGGCTCCTCTTTTGCACAGAGCACCTGCTGTAAATACGGCGCCATGAATCCTCTCCATGAAAAATTTGCGGAATCACCTGCCCTCCAGGCCGATAACCTGCGTTCTGATACCATCAATATTCTCAAATACAGCATCACCCTCGATATCACCGATTTTACAACCGATACCGTGCGCGGTAACTGTGCGGTAAGGTTCGCGCCAAGGATGAATAACGTAAATACCCTCAGTCTGGACCTGCTTAAACTGACCATTGACTCGGTGCGCATCAGCGGTAATCCCGCGCCCTTTTCCTATAACGATACACTCCTCATTATCGCTTTGCCTTTTACTCACACCACAACTGATACCAGCACCGTAAGCATTTACTACCATGGCAAACCGCAACAGGACGCCAGCGGATGGGGCGGATGGTACAACCAGGGAAATTACGCCTACAACCTGGGAGTGGGCTTCGCCGCCGATCCACATGTGTTCGGAAGAATCTGGTTCCCCTGCTTCGATAACTTTGTGGAACGCAGCAAGTACAAAATGATCATTACCACCAATGCCGGCAAGATTGCCTACTGCAACGGGGCGCTTACGAAGGACACCACTGTTTCCGGAAACCGCGTTCGGACCTGGGAACTGAACGAAGAAATTCCAACCTACCTTGCCTCCGTTTCTGTAGCGCCCTACACGCATGTGAATCAAACCTTCTCAGGTATCAACGGCACGGTACCCGTGATGCTCACCGCACAGCCCGCCGACACCACCAATATGAAAAACTCTTTCATTAATCTCAGTGGTGCCTTTGGTACTTTCGAAAACCGGTACGGACCTTACAGGTGGAACCGTGTGGGTTTCTGCCTGGTGCCTTTCAACAGCGGTGCTATGGAACATGCTACCAATATCTCCTATCCGCTATCCGCTGCCAATGGCTCCACTGCACTCGAATACCTGATGGCTCACGAGTTCTCCCATCACTGGTGGGGGGATCTGGTTACTTGCCGCACCCAGGGTGATATGTGGATCAATGAAGGTCTGGCTTCCTATTCCGAAGCGATTTTTATGGAAGGTATTTATGGTTATGGGAATTACATCTCTTACATCAAAAACAATCACGACTTCGTGGTACATTACACCCATATTACCGATGGTGCCTACCGTGCACTCTCCGGAATGCCTCATGCCTACACCTACGGCGATCATACTTATAAAAAAGGATCCGATGTGGCGCATACACTGCGCGGATACCTCGGAGATTCGCTGTTCTTCGCCGGATTGCAGTATATCCAGAACAATTTCCAGTACACAGACATTGATGCGGTTGACTTCCGCGATGCCATGAGCACCGCAACGGGGGTCAATATGAATAATTTCTTTAACGACTGGGTGCTGAATCCGGGCTTCCCGCATTTCTCTGTTGACTCAGCCGTTGCTGTTCCGAACGGGAATAACTTTGATGTCACCGTTTTCCTGAAACAAAAGATTACCGGCGCTCCCGCACTGTTCAATGGGGTTCCTCTCAAATTGTACTTCCGTTCCGCCGGATGGTCACTCGAAATGCGCAATGTAAGCATGTCGGGTGCCACCGCAAATTTTACTTTCACGCTGCCGTTTAACCCGGTATTCACGGGTGTAAATGTGGAACGACTCATCAGCGATGCGAAAACCACGGACGAAAAGGTAATTAAGACCACCGGGTTTCACTTCGCGAATAACGCTGCGGGTAGAATGCGGGTGCAGATAAACAATACCTCCATTACCACCGACTCTGCCTACCTGTTTATCGAACACAGCTACGCAGCTCCCGATCCCCATCTTTCCTGGGGAATTCCCTACCGCCTCAGCCCGGGCAGATTCTGGAAAGTATCCGGAATATTCCCCCCCGGATTCGACGCAACCGGATACATCACTTACGATGGCCGTAATACTACCTCCGGTGGCGGCGGTTACCTCGACAATGCTCTGCTTCCTACCAACAACCTGGAGGATTCTGTTGTTCTGCTCTACCGCCCCGATACCCGCTCCGACTGGTACGAGTATCCCTGGTACACAAAAAACACCGGCGTTCTCACAGATAAGTTCGGAAATATTGTAATTGATTCACTCCTCCCGGGGGAATATACCATCGGAAGGCATGATTACACCTTATCACTTCCGGGCAGTACAGGTGTAAGCACCGATCTGAATATTTACCCCAACCCGGCGCAGGACGAAGTATATATAATGTGCGGGGAAAACAATGCCTGGGATCTTTTCGTACACGATCTAAGTGGCAGAGAAATCTACCGGAGGCATCAGGTACAGGGAACCCTGGCACTGTCGCTGTTCGGCTTTGAGCAGGGAATCTACCTTATTACGGTCAGAGGAACATCCGGTATCCGCAGGGGAAAGCTGGTGGTGCAGTGATCAGAGCCGGATACCAATAACCAGTACATCGTCTGTTTGGTGCTGCTTGCCTTTCCACGATTCGAAATCGGAAAGCAATTTCTTTTCCTGTACGTCTGCCGGTAGTGCCGAATAACTTTCGACCAGCTGATAGAATTTTCGCAGCATGAATTTCTTGCCGCTGTCTCCACCGAACTGATCCGCATACCCGTCGGAAAAAACATATACCATGTCGCCTTTGCGGAATGCTTTGTGATGGCCGGTGAAAGCGGTTTCTAAATCCTTTACACCCCCTACGGAGTAGCGATCTCCTTTGATTACTTCCGAGCGACCCTCGCTGACAAAAACGACAGGGCGTACCGCGCCGGCAAACTGAAAGGTACTTTGCGCAAGGTCAAAACAGATCAGGGCCACATCCATCCCGTCCATGCTGGAACGCTGGGTTACATCCTTATTGAGTGCCGATACCACTTTGGCATGCAACAGGTTTAATAAATCCTCCGGCGTACGGCCGGGGTGCTCCTTCACGGTCTCCTCCAGAAAATTGAGTCCCACCATGCTCATCAGCGCTCCGGGAACACCATGTCCGGTGCAGTCGGCCACCGCAACAATTACTTTACTGCCGTATTTATACACCCAGTAAAAATCACCACTCACAATATCTCTCGGCCTCTGCAGGATAAAGCATTCGGGGAAAAAGCTGCGCAGCACCTCCGGGGGTGGCTGAATCGCACTCTGGATCCGGCGCGCGTAATTGATGGAGTCGGTAATATCCTTGCTTTTTTCTTCAATGATTTTATTTTTCTCTTCCAGCAACCGGTTTGCTTTCCGCTTTTCGAAAAGCCGGTACATGACCAATCCGAGCAAAATCATGAATAATACGATTCCCAGCATAAGCAGGATATTTGCCCTGCTTTTCTGGGCAATCTTCTCCTCTCCGAGCATCCTTTCCTTACTTAGAAAATCAATTTCCTGTTGCTTTTTCTCAAGATCAAAACGGGCAGAAAGGTCCGCCATTTCTTTCGTTTTGGTTTCATTGAGAATGGAATCATTCAGCGCAATGAGCCCGGTTTGTACATCGAGTGCTTTTTTATAATCCCCCAGTCCACGGTAGATTTTAATAAGACTTGAATAAGCATGTACCACATCCCGGCGCGAGCCGGTCGCCCTTGCCAGTTTCAGGCCTTCCTCCACATAGAGCAAAGCCGCTTTGAAGTTTTTCTCACTGATATACGACTCCCCGATATTATTCATTCCTGCGCCATAGGCCCGAAGATCCCCCAGCTCTTTATATACATTGGCGCCCATCTGAAAATACTCGCGCGCCTTTGTATAATCACCCATATCATTATACACCGCACCGTTATTTGTGAGGATATTTCCGATCTGAACCTTGTCGCCAATGTTCTGAAAAACCCGTACTGCCCTGGCGGAGTATTCGAAATACTTCTTGTAATCTTCTGCGTAATAATGATTGAGTGCCAGATTCCCGATTGCAAAAGCAAAATTTACAGAATCCCCCCCCTTACCTGCCAGCTCCATACACTTTAAGAAATAAGTTTCTGCTGACGGATACTCTTTCAGGTACTGGTGTACCAGTCCGATATTATTATAGTTCTGTGTTAATCCCAGATCATTCTTGCTTTCTGCGTTGATACGCGCCGCCTCAAGAAATTTTTCGAGCGCATTTTTGTAATCCCCCTGGTACAGGTAAACAACTCCCATGTTATGCAAAACACTGGCGATTCCTTTTCCCCCCTTCAGGTGCAGCAGTTTCAGTGATTTCTCGTACCACCGGAGTGCCTCCGGATACATCCCCTTTCCCTCGTGAATCATCCCAAAATTCTCGTAACTCTGGGCGAGACCAACGGTATCCCCTATTCGCAGAGCCAACTCCTCCGCCATTTTCCCGTATTCGAAAGCCAGTTTGGGTTCCGAATTCTGTAGATGATAAGAAATATCGGTTAACATTTTCACCTTTTTAGCATCCTCTGCGAGCGAACCAAGAAGGCGGATCAAACTGTCGGCCTTAGGCTTGCTCTGTGCAGTGAGAAGCAGAGGGAACATGGCCGGAAGAAGAAGAAGAAGGAACCGTGCGAGCATTCTGTTCAAAATTAATCGAATTACATCGACTTTTTAGATATTTTTGAACGAATGGGATATTCCAGTCTTCGTTCTGCAATAGAAGACCTGCGCAAAGCCGGGCAATTGCTGCATATACCAGAAGAAGTAGATCCCGAGCTGGAGATGGCCGCCATTCACCGGCAGATTAACAACATCGCCGGACCGGCCATTTACTTCGAAAAGGTTAAAGGCTCCCCCTTCCCTGCTGTATCCAATCTGTTCGGAACAATGGACCGTGCCCGGTTTCTGTTCCGCGACGAGCTTCCCCTGGTGAAAAAGGTGATGAAAATGAAGCAGGATCCGTCAGCGATTCTTAACCGGCCATGGAAACATCTTGGTGAAATAATGGCCGCCAGAAAGGCCTTTCCGCAAAAAACCAATACCCTCACATCTCTAAGCGGGCGCTGCCGCCTGTCGGACCTTCCCGCGCTCAGAAGCTGGCCCCTCGACGGAGGAAAATTCATCACCCTTCCTTTGGTTTATACCGAAGACCCGGAACTACCGGGAGTGAAACATTCTAACCTGGGAATGTACCGGGTTCAGATCAGCGGTAATGAGTATCTGCCGGAGCAGGAGATGGGACTGCATTACCAGATCCACCGCGGCATTGGCATCCATCATACCAAAGCGGCCGCAAAGAATGAACCGCTCCGGGTGACTGTTTTTACAGGAGGATCTCCTGCACATACGCTGGCGGCAATCATGCCTCTTCCGGAAGGAATTTCCGAACTAATGTTCGCCGGACTTCTGGCAGGGAGAAAATTTCACTACGGTTACCATGGGGGGTATTTTATCCCGGCCGACGCCGACTTTGTAATCACCGGCACCATTGATCACGGCACCGTTAAGCCGGAAGGCCCCTTTGGAGATCACCTGGGATATTATTCCCTCGCACATCCCTTCCCCGTAATGAAAGTTGACGGCGTCTTCCACAGAAAAGATCCCATTTGGCCCTTTACCGTGGTGGGAAGACCGAGGCAGGAAGACAGTGTGTTCGGAGAACTCATTCATGAACTTACAGGAGACCTGATTCCTTCGGAAATTCCCGGGGTAAAAGAAGTACACGCAGTAGACGAGGCCGGCGTGCATCCCCTTCTGCTGGCAACCGGGAAGGAACGGTATACGCCCTATTCCGAAGACCAACGCCCCGCTGAACTGCTCACCACCGCGAACCGTATACTGGGAACCGGGCAACTGAGCCTGGCCAAATTTCTGTTTATCGCTACAGACAGCAGGCAGACCCCTTCCGTACATGACACAAAAGAATTTTTCCGTCATATGCTGGAACGTATTGATACGCAAACCGACCTCCATTTTCATACAGAAACTACCGCAGATACGCTGGACTACAGCGGAACGGGACTTAACCGCGGAAGTAAACTGGTGATTGCCGCCGGAAAGATGAAACGCAGAACCGCTGAAGAAAAAATACCCGACGGTTTGAACCTCACCGGTTGTCATTCCCCCACCCTGATTCTCCCCGGCATTCTTACGATGAGTGCTCCTGTATGGATCGCGCGGGAAGAGGCGGATAAACAACTGCACCGCTGGGCCACGGAACTTGGAAATTATCCCGGTGAGACTTTTAAAGGGGAAACACGCATTCCCCTGGTGATCTTCACTGACGAGAATACCATTTCCGCCACCGACGCTTTCCGCGACTGGCTCTGGGTAACCTTTACCCGGTGCAATCCATCCCATGATGTGGAAGGTGTGAACAGCTTTATTTCGTACAAACACTGGGGCTGTAAGGGCTCCTTACTTTTTGATGCCCGCATTAAAAAACATCACGCTCCTGTTCTGCGCCCTGATGAAGCGGCAGAATCGCGGGCCGAGGCGCTGATCCGGAAGTACTCACGAACCTCCCGCTAAGGGATTTTCCTTATTTTGGCATAATAAATGCATTGCCGCTTTTAAAACCCGCACCTATGAATCGTTTCTACATTGTTCTTGGAAGTATCTTACTGATTTTAAGCTGCTTAAGCCCTATATCTTCCTCCGCGCAAACCGCTGACGGCGGGGTAGGCAACCGCTGGAATTTTGGTTTCAACATGGGCGGAATGTGGCAGGAAAAGAATGAAGTTGAAAAGAATAAAGCCGGGATAGCCGGAGGCTTCACCTTTGGTCGCCATTATCTGTATAACACGAACAGTCCGGTTTACCTGGGCTTGCGATTCCGGTATCTGGCCGGATTAACATATGGGAAGGACTATCACCGTTCCCGCGGTTTGCTGAACAATAATGTGCTCAATGGCACTTATGATCCGTTGCTGGATTACGATTCAATTCCCGGATATTATTTTCATAACTATCGCACCACGGTGGGAGAAATGAGTCTTGAATTGTCGCTCGGTTTGAACAAGCTCCGCAAACGAACCGGAATTCTACTCTATGTATTCGGCGGCGTTGGAATCAGCAGTCATCTTACCCGAATGAATGTAAGCGGTCCTATCGGTGCTTATGATTATACACAGATTGATACCACCAGTGTAGCCGCTACCAAGGACGATCTGGATTTTATGTATGATCTCAATTATGAAACATTTGCCGAGGGTAATAAGGATGGGAAAGAGGTTTATCATTTCTCTGCCACGGGCGGGATTGGTTTAGGAAAGATGCTGGGAAAACATGTTGCATTAGGAATGGAATATAAAGTAACCCAGCCTCTTACCGGCGAGTACCGGATGGATGGAAAGAACTGGGACAATAATAACATACGAATTACGGGATCGCC
Source organism: Bacteroidia bacterium (assembly GCA_020852255.1). Classification (NCBI taxonomy): domain Bacteria; kingdom Pseudomonadati; phylum Bacteroidota; class Bacteroidia; species Bacteroidia bacterium. The sequence goes on from JADZBD010000022.1 coordinate 86,290, forward strand.
GCAGTATCATTACTGGGGAGGTTACATAAAATTATTCTGGGGAGGCGGACATACACATACCACACCGCGCGACACACATGTTGTACATCATCACAATCCGCCGCCGCCGCCAAGCGGAATTCCTCCGCAGATCGTTATCACCGATCCCGGAATGAATTTTACCACACCGTACGAACGTGTAACCATTCGCGGAACAGTTACCAATATCAATTACCAGAGCAGCATCAGGGTAAAAGTGAATGGTATGACTCATACGGACTTCATGTGGAATTCTTCCACCAAAGGAATTTCCATCAACACACCACTCCGTCCGGGTCCGAACCTTGTGGAGATCAGAGCTACAAACCAGTGGGGAGCAGATGAGAAAAGCATTACGATCAATTATCAGCAGCCTGTCAATCTGCGTCCGGCCCCTGTTGTAAACATCACCGTGCCGGGAAGCGGAACCTTTACCACCGGCAGCAGCATGCAGAATGTAACGGCGATGGTGCTGAACATTGATAACGGCTCGCAAATTCAGGTGAGCCTGAATTATCAGCCCCTGACCAGTTTCTACTACGATGTGACTTCAAAGCAACTCAGCTTCACAGCGGTTCTGAATCAGGGAAACAACCCTGTAGTGATTACTGCAACGAATGAGTCCGGAACAGGCAGTGCCTCGGTAGTGATCAACTATATGCCGGTAAGCACCGGAGCAAAACCGATCATTACCATACTCAATCCGCCGGTGAACCCTTCCAACAGCACCATGAGTGTGGCGAATGTAAGTGCCCAGGTACTCAATGTAAGCGGCCCGGCCGCAATCACAGTGAAAGCAAATAATGTAAATCTGCCTTTCCAGTACAGCAACAGCAACAAGAGCCTGCAGTTTCAGGTTCCGCTGATGCCCGGCGCCAATACGGTGATCATCACCGCCACGAATCAGTTCGGAATGGATTCAAAGGCTGTAACCATCAATTACATTGAACTGGCTCCACCACAGAAACCGGAAGTTATTTTTACCAACCCCGCTGTAGATCCTTATGCCCATCCTGTACAAAGCATGATGGTGACCGCGGATATTCATCATGTGAATTCCTCCGCCGACATCCAGGTAACATTTAACGGAATTCCCGTAAATTCTTTTTCCTATAACCCGTCCACCGATCAGTTCGCCTTGCAGGTGAGTCTGGTACAAGGTGCCAACGTGATGGTGATTGGAGCGGTGAACAACGCCGGCATGGATTCCAAGTCGACTACTATTATTTACCAGCCGGTACAACAGACACCGAAACCGATTGTAACTATTACAAACCCTGCTGTCAATCCTTATAATACAGGAGTAAATACGCATTCCGTATCGGCCACCATACTCAATATTACGTCGCAGGGACAGATTATTGCCGATCATAATGGCATTCCCACCACCAATTTCACTTACAATACCACCACAAAGGTGCTGAACATGAATGTAAACCTGATTAACGGAGCCAATGTGGTAACCATCAAGGCTACCAACTCTGCCGGATCAGACGCAAAGAACGTTACGATCAACTATGTACAGCAAATGCCGAAGCCGGTGGTAACCATCACCATTCCCAACACCAATCCGTTTACTACCAGCAATCTTGCTCCGAATATCAATGCCACCGTTCTGAATGTACCTGCTGCAAACGCCATTAGTGTTACGGTGAACGGCAACCCCTATCCGAACTTTATCTACAGCACCACCACCAAAATCCTTTCCATGAGTCCGGTGCTGCTGCATGGCGCAAACAATATCACGATCACTGCCACCAATGCCTCCGGCAGCGATGCCAAGAGCCAGGTGATCAATGTGATTGACCAGCCAAAACCGGTACTTCCCGTGGTAACCATTACTACCCCGGCTTCGAACCCCTACGCCTCAAAAGACTGCAAGCTGAAAGTGATCGCCACCATTGATCACATCCTGGGGCAAAACGATATTTCCGTAACCATGAACGGTAATCCATTCACTGCTTTCACATGGAACGGAACTACAAAAACACTGGACATTAACAGCACACAGAACGTCGGCAATTCCTACACCTTCCTGATTACGGCCACCAACCAGTGGGGATCGGACGCCAAATCAGTAACCATTAACTGTCCGACAACGGTGAATACCCCTTCGCCCACACCGCCGCCGGTAGTAACAATCACACAACCGAATCCTGCTACCGTAAACATCACCGGTTTGTGTCAGGTGAATATATCCGCCACCATTCAGAATGTTTCCTCACCGAATGAAATCACTGTAAAACGGAATGGCCAGCCCTGGACCAATTATCTTTGGAACCCGGTATTGAAAGTACTCACGATCAATGCCCCCATGATGAATGCCGGCAACTACGTTTTTGAGATCCGTGCTACAACCAGTGCCGGCAGCGATGCAAAAACGGTAACCTACAATTGTCAGGATGCGCCTCCCCCCCCGCCGCCCCCCCCACCCCGGCAAACACCGCCCACCG
>JADZBD010000023.1 GCA_020852255.1 Bacteroidia bacterium
ATTGTTTCTGATCACCGGATCAGACTCACATGACCCACATAGCTGTGTTTCTTTCCGAGAAAGTCGTACACCACAATCTTCCAGACATACACATCTTCCTGCGCAATATCCTTTCCTCCGTTGGCTTTCCCATCCCAGGCCTTGCCCCACTGCTGTGTATACCAGATGTTATTTCCCCAACGATCGAAGATCCACATCTCGAACTTGCTTTCGTCAATGCCTTCTCCCTTGGGGAGGAAGAAATCGTTGCTGCCGTTTCCATCCGGAGTAAACGCGTTGGGAACATACAAGGTGAAGTCGGGCATCACATACACACACTGCGTAATGGAGTCCACACACTGGTATTGTGATGCTACCACCAGCTTCACACAATACATGCCCGTGTCGCTGTACAAATGACAGGGATTGGCTGCCGTGGAGTTGTTGTTCTGATCCTGAGGATCACCAAAATCCCAGAAGTACGTCATCGCGTTGGTGCTGGTATTGGTAAAGCAGATCTCCGGATCGAGCACCGATACGCTGTCGGGGCTGGGCGTGAAGCCTGCAATGGGGTTGGGATGAACCGTTACTGTGGTAACCGTGGCCGTGGAACTGCAACCATTGGCATCGGTCACCGTGAGCACCACGTTATAGCTTCCCGGAAGCGCCCAGCATACCTGCGGAGTGGGTGAAGTAGTAGCGGAAGCAGGTGAGCCGCCGCTGAAGGTCCAGTTCCAGGAGGCGGCATTGGGAGTAAGATCGGTAAAGGTGGTGCACAAGGGAGCACATCCCGCACTGGGTGCAATGGTGGGAATCACCGGCGAAGGGTTCACCACAAGCGTTACCGTGGCTGTAGCCGAGGGAGTGTTACAATTGTCGGTGAGCGTAACGGTATAGGTGGTGGTGGCCGTGGGTGTTACGTTGACAGAGTTTCCGTTGAGGTTACCCGGCTGCCAGGTGTAGGTGTAGCCCGTGCCACTGCCGCCAAGACCCGTTGCGGTGAGTGTGGCGGAACTGCCCACGCAGATGGCTCCGGGGTTTACCGAAGCAGATACGGAAAGAGGATCGTTCACCGTAACGGTTACCGTTTGCTGCGTGGTGGTGCAGCCGTTGGCATCTGTTACGTTTACCGTGTACACCGTGGTAACCGTCGGACATACGTTGGGTCCGGCGGGAGCCCAGGTGGTGGTGTAGGTGGGAGTGCCACCCGTGATGTTAGCTGTGAGCGTTACGCACTGTCCGATACAAATGGGCGCAGGGTTGGTCACCGTAACTAAGAGCTGCGGTGGTTGCGTGATGGTTACCGTGGCCGTGTCAAGACATCCGGACGCATCGGTGACCGTACAGGTATAGGTTCCCGCACAGAGTCCCGTGGCCGTGGCAGTATTCTGAACAGGAACCGTGTTCCATGCATAAGTGTAAGGACCTACTCCGCCCGTAGCCGTTACCATGGCATCTCCGTTGCAGGCGTTAAAGCAGGTCACGTTGGTGGAAGATGTAAGTGTGAGTACCACTCCCGGTGCCAGCGGTACCGTGTTGCAGGCCGTGAGCGTACATCCGTTGGCATCGGTAATGGTTACGCAGTACTGTCCCGGAGTGAGTCCCGTGGCACAAGCCGTGGTTTGTGCAGGAACGGAGTTCCAGTTATAGCTGTAAGGAGAAATACCGCCCGTTACATTAACGCAGACCTCTCCGTCGGGCTGGTTACAATGGGAGGTATCCACCGTGGTGGTGGCAGCCAGCGCTGCGGGCTGCGATACAATGGCCGTGTCGGTTACCGTACATCCGTTGGCATCGGTGATGAGAACCGTGTAAGTACCGGCGCAAAGTCCGTTGACCGAGGCCGTGGTGGCATTACCCGGTGTCCACAGAATATTATAAGGCTGTGTGCCCCCGGCCGGAATACATACTACTTGTCCGTTGCAGGCTCCGTTACACAATGCCGAGAAGCCCGCCGTGGTAAGCGTAAGCTGAGGGGGCTCGGTAATGGTGGCCACACCCGTGGAGGTACATCCGTTGGCATCGCTCACCATAACGGTGTAGGTGCCCGGACAAAGTCCCGTGGCGTTAGGGCCATTGCCGCCCGAAGGAGTCCAGCTGTAGGTAAGCGGAGGCGTGCCGCCCGTTACGCTTGTAGAGATGGTTCCGTCGCAGGCGCCAAAACAGGTTACGTTGGTAGATCCTGTAATGGTAAGTATCGGACTTGCAAAGGAGCTTACTGTTATTGTTGTGGTTGCCGTACATCCGTTGGCATCGGTAACCGTTACGGTGTAGGTGGCTGGGCCAAGTCCTGTGGCTGTCTGCGTGGTTTGTCCCGAGGAGGTCCATAAATAAGTATACCCCGGCGTGCCGCCCGAGGCCGTTACCGTGGCCGATCCGTTGTTCTGGTTACAGGTGGCAGGAGTGCTCGTAGCGGAAGCCGTTACCGCCGTGGGTTGAGTAATGGTATAGGTCTGGGTGCGCGTACATCCGTTGGCATCGCTCACAGTAACGGTATAGTTACCCGCACATAGTCCCGTGGAGGTTTGCGTGGTTTGTCCGCCCGGTGTCCACAGATAAGTGTATCCCGGCGTGCCGCCCGAGGCGGTGGCCGTGGCGGTTCCCGTACATGCCCCGTTACAAACCGGGTTGGTTTGTGTGGGCGCGATCTGCAATGCTGTGGGTTGTGTTATGGTATAGCTGCCCGTGGAGGTACAACCTGCTGCATCGGTCACCACTACCGTGTAGGTTCCCGCACAAAGTCCCGTGGCTGTGGCCGTGGTCTGCGCACTGGGCGTCCATACATAAGTGTAGGGAGCCTGTCCGCCGGTTACAGTCAACGCAACCGATCCGTTACACTGTCCGTTGCAAAGCACATTGGTGATGGTGGGTGTCAGCGTGAGTCCGCCTCCGGCTGAGGTCACCGTGATGGTAGTAGTGGCACTTAAACATCCCGTGGCATCGGTAACAGTAACCGTATAGGTTCCTGCACAAAGTCCCGTAGCGTTTTGAGTAGTTTGATTGGTTGGTGTCCACAAATAAGTATAGGGCGCACTGCCTCCCGTAGCCGTCACCGATGCTGAACCATTACAATTGGAACAGGTGGCCGGAACCATACTCGGAGTAAGCGTTAAACTATTGGGCAAGGGACAGGTTGTACAGGTATTGGTTCGGTAATACAAGCCGGTTACGACCCATAGGTAGCAATCTCCCGGCGCGATCAAACAGTTAACAGTAGCGTTTGCGGTAGCAGCGGGTACAGTTACCGCGCCCTCGTTGTAGTTCCACCAGTTCCACGGACATGCAAAGTTTGGTCCGAGTGTAGAAGAAATCTGAGTACCTGCTAGCTGGAAATCTCCGGCCATGATGAACAGACGGGCGTAAATGGAGGTGGCGCATGCGTTGATACCCGTGATTCCGGAAGTAGTATTTCCTCCGATTCCAACAATGGCTCCATCGTGGATGATCATGTGTCCCTGATAATTTGCGGTAGGATCGGAAAAGATGATGAACAGCGTGGCGCCGTCTGTGTCTTTTTGTGCAGTGGGAGGGTTGGTCGGGAATCCGCTGACAATGTAATTTCCGTTTCCGGTGATAGCGGTTGTTACGTCTACCCGGATAGAAGTTGATCCACCGTATCCCCAGCATTTGTCAGCCCCTGTTCCGATGTTTACTGCAGGGAAGGTGAAGGACTGGCTGGCTGGGTTGGTGATGGTTACGTTGAATGCAACGGGGGTTCCTGTGAGTGAGGCGTAGAGATACGCACGTTCTATGGTTCGGCATACCGGGATTCCGGTGATCGCGTAAGTAGCAGGCTGAGTCACTCCGGCAAGAGATCCTCTTTTGCCAAGACGCAGTGTGGCTTGCGTGTAGTTCAGTCCGCATTTTGACAAATTGAAGGTCTGCCCATGAGATCCATTACCGTTTTGGGGGCTTGGAGTATTGGGAGGGGGTGCCTGAACGGGAACCCCACAGGTTCCAAGGGGAGGAAAATCATCAATTAGTGGCAAATTGGTAACTGATTGAGAAAATGCCAATGAGTTGATTCCCAGAGCTATAAAAATAGAAAGGAATCTGTTTTTGATGAGGCTTTTCATGGGCTTTGAACGATTTAGAACACGCTTTAGGAGTAGACAACTGACCGGGACTAAAAGTTGTATTGGGAGATGATAAATTTTCACTTACATTTGCACCCCCATAAAATCAGGGGAACAACATAAAACACTAAAAATCAATCAAAAATGGCAAACCATTACGAAACCGTCTTCATTTTAACTCCCGTTTTGTCTGATGAGCAGGCAAAGGAGGCGGTAGGTAAGTACAAAAAGCTGCTTACCTCATTGGGTGCCAAGGTGGTGCACGAAGAGCACTGGGGACTGCGCAAACTGGCGTATTCCATTCAGAAGAAGAATACCGGCTTCTACCACCTTGTACAGTGGGAAGGTCCGGGTACATTAGTAGACGAACTTGAGCTTCAGTTCCGGCGTGACGAGCGTGTGCTCCGTTACCTGTCGGTAAAGCTGGACCGTTTCTCTCTTGCTTATGCGGAGCGAAGAAGGAACCGGCGCAAGGAAGCGAAGGCATCCTCTTCCAATTAACCCTAAACGAAAAAGAAAATGGCTGATAACTCCGGCATTCGATATCTGAACCCTCCTGCAGTGGAGGTTAAGAAAAAAAAGTACTGTCGCTTTAAAAAGGCGGGTATCAAATATATAGATTACAAAGATCCTGATTTTCTGTTGAAGTTTGTGAACGAGCAGGGTAAGCTTTTGCCCCGTCGTTTAACCGGTACTTCGCTGAAATATCAGCGAAAGGTTTCACAGGCAGTGAAGCGCGCACGGCATCTGGCTTTGATGCCTTACGTTGCGGATCTTTTGAAATGAACCCCAATCCCTAAAAACGAAAACAGATGGAAGTAATTCTGAAACAAGACGTCCGTAAGCTGGGAAGCAAGGACGACGTAGTGAAGGTGAAGGCGGGGTACGGAAGAAATTTTCTTATTCCACGCGGTCTCGCGGTGATGGCAGATGACAACGCCAAAAAGATTCATGCAGAGGTGTTGAAGCAGCGTGCTCACAAAGAGGCAAGGATTAAAGATGAGGCGGAGAAGTCTGCCGAAAAGCTCAAGGGAATGGTTGTGAAAGTAGGAGCAAAGGTTGGAGAGTCCGGGAAAATTTTTGGGTCCGTGAATGCCATCCAGCTCGCTGAAGCGATCAAGAAACTTGGCTTTGATGTAGAACGTAAGAACATCAGCCTCGATGAGGAAGCAATCAAGTCAGTTGGAAGCTATCAGGCCAGCGTCAAGCTGCATAAAGAAGTCATCGCAAAGATCACTTTCGAGGTGGTGGAAGGATAGAACCCTGCCTCAGATACTGAATGATCCCGGTCAGATTGCTGGCCGGGATTTTTTATTCATATCGTAACGCTTCGATGGGATCCAGTTTGCTCGCTTTAACAGCGGGATAATATCCGGAGATCACTCCCACAACAAGGCAAAGCAGCGCACCTCCGATCATCCAGTTCCATGGCACCAAAAAATTTCCTCCCACCATTAGCGCCACTGAATTACCAAGAATAATTCCCAAAACTATACCCGCGATCCCACCTAACTGACAGATAACGATCGCCTCCATTAAGAACTGATTCTTGATGGTGTTGCGGGTGGCACCGATTGCTTTACGTGTTCCGATCTCCCGGGTGCGTTCTGTTACGGAAACAAGCATGATGTTCATGAGGCCGATGGCTGCGCCGGCAAGCGTGATGATGCCAATGATGATCGCCCCCCAGTTGAAGTACGTAAGTTGCTCAATAAGCAACTGCGAAAGGGAATCGCTTTTTGTGATCTCAAAATTATCTTCTTCTCCCACCGGCACCTTTCTTACTTTTCTCATTAGTCCGGTAGCCTCACCCACTGCATAATCCAGTTGCATGGCATCCCTGGCAATTACAGAAATTGTGTAGGACATATTGGGACGGCTGAAATACTGTTTGGCGTTTCCAAGAGGTATGATGCAAATCCGGTCTCCGCCGAATCCGGAGGCATTCCCTTTCTCTTTCAAAATACCGATAACGCGGTACTTTCCGGCCCCGACATGGATTACCTGTTCCAGGGGTTTTTCCTTTTTTTTGAAGAGACTTTTAATTACATCCTGACCAACAATTACTACGTGTGTGTTGTTCAATATATCCTGGGTGGAAAAATTCCTTCCCGATTCAAGCTCATACCCTGCTGTAGCCAGGTAATTTTCATCGCCGCCAATCACCTGGGTGTTGGGATTGCTTTTTACTTCCCCGAATTTTATTGTTGCGTTTCCGGAAGCAAATGTGGAAAGCGATGCGGATTGTCCCAGACTAAACTCCCGCACAAAAGTCATTCCTTCATCATATGAAATTGGTCTGTACCGTTTCGGGCGCTTTCCTTTTCGACCGATCCGAACACTCATCTCACGGTTCCGGACGGTAAAGGTATTGGCACCCATATTGGTGAAATTGCTGTTAATAGAACCTTTGATGGCATCAATAGCGGTTAAAATTCCCACCAGTGCCATGATGCCAAATGCAATGATAAAAATCGTTAGCATGGTGCGCAACAGATTGCTTCGGATAGACCGGATCGCAATGCTGATGTTTTCCCTGAAAACGGCGTTCATATAGCCAAAATAATGGATTTCGAGCTTTCCTTTACTTAATTCGGACGAGCGGTTCAAAGCACATGGGAGGGGGGTACTGTTCCGTTAAACTGAACCCGTTCGGGACGAACATTTTCCATGTATCTTTGGATGAAAATACGTTAATATGAAGAATGCTTCGCTGATCCTGAATGTGTTTCTGACCATTGCAGTTATTGTCCTGTATGTTCTCCATTTCAATACAGGTACCGGTCCGGAGCCGGAAGGACAAACCAATAGTGTTTCTGTTGAAACTACGCCGGAAAAACTGGCTTCAGATGTAAAAGTAACCAAAGTACAAGGGGAGGCCGTAATAGTGTATGTGAATATTGACACGCTTCTGGAGAAGTATCAGTATTACCAGGACGTGAGCGATGAGATAGAGCGAAATCTTCAAAACATGGAAAACAGCTTCAAGGCACGGGTGATGCGCTATCAGACGGATATGCAGGATTACATCAGCAAAGCGGAGAAGGGCTTAGTTCCGAAGGAAACAGCTATTGGCATAGAGGAGAAGCTGATGAAGGAGAAGACCAGTATTGAGAATGAGGAGAGAAACATTGGATTAAAGCAGGAAAAAGAAGCACGAAAGCTTGAGCCGGTGCAGAAGAAGCTGTACGACTTCTTCAAGGAGTTCGTGGCGAAGAACAACTATTCCTGTGTGCTGACCTATACTTCTAAAGGTGAAGGCGCTCTCGGAATACGTGACGAGCTTGATGTGACGCGACAGGTTCTGGAGATTCTGAACGAGGACTATACGAAGAATAAAAAGCAGCCGACACTACCTAAATAAGCAGGTATCTTTAAGCGGCAAGGGCGTGAATTTTACGGCTGTAAGGGAGCAATCAGTCCGTAGGTCCTGTAAACCATCACGATTCCCAGTATCACCATTACAATGCCCAGTATTTTGTTCACAACGTTAAAGAACTTGGGTGTAAGCAAGGGTTTGATTTTCCCTGCAGCCAGGGCCTTTCCGATGTCCGTTGCCAGCACGGTACTTAAGGCAACAGCGAAAAAGATCATCACATGCATAGGTGTGAAATTCTCTTTCCCGGAAATTCCTGCAACCCAGCCAAACCAGAGCAGGAATACGAAAGGGTTCAGGATGTTCAGCAGAAATCCTTTTATGATGGTAAGAGGAAAGTTCACAGAAGGGATATCAATGTTACCCTCTTCGTCTGCCTGGGTTTTCTTCTTTTGAAAAAAGGTAACGAAACCGTATACAGCAAGAACAGTGCCGCCGACAATCCCAACAATCAGTTTATTGTTTGGAGTGTCGAGGATCTTTGCTGCTCCGTACAGCGCCAGTGCTACGCACACCAGATCTGAAATGAATATCCCAATCGCCAGCGCAAGGCCGGAACGAAAGCCTTTGTTCATGCTGGTTTTCAGCAGTGCAAAGAAGGACGGGCCGAAAGAAAATCCCAGCATCAGACCCAGGCCCGCCCCCTGAAGAATGGCTTCTACCACCGGATTCATTTCATAGTTTCTTTAGAGTCTTTCAGAAAATCCTTCCATTCACTGACTCTGTTCTTTTTCAGCACTCTGGGAAATTTGTGTTGTCCGCCGATCTTTCCGATTTTTTCCATGAAACCGTAGAATACTTCGGGCGGATAAATCTTTATGAAAACATCTTTCAATGCGGCAATGCGCTCCACACGGTAGTCATCATTGAGTGTTTTAAGATTTTCATCCAGACGTGCTTTGAGCACCTTCGGATCCACGGCATCGTTTGTTCCGATGTACCACTGGTGTGCAAACATTCCGGAATGTTCGATGCCCTCAACAGTGAATTCTTTAATGTCAATATTCATTTCCTGACAGATCATGGAAATGGCCTTATTCATATTGTCCTGAGATAAATGTTCTCCGCAGAGACTGAGGAAATGTTTGGTGCGGCCGGTGATTACAATCTCATTTCTGTCTGTATCGAGAAACCGGATCGTATCGCCGATAAGATACCTCCATGCTCCTGAACAGGTAGACATGAGCAGGGCGTATTCGGTATTGGGTTCAATTTCGTTCAGAGTGAGTGCTACCGGATTGGCCACCATGGTTCCGTCAGCATCGAAGTTATCTGAATTGAAGGGGATGAACTCATAAAAAATCCCGTTGTCGGTTACGAGCCGCATACCTTCCGAATCGGGCCGGTCCTGGTACGCGATAAAGCCTTCTGAAGCCAGATAGGTCTCCATGTAGATCATTGGTTTTCCCATCAGGCGGTCAAAGCCATTACGGTAGGGTTCGAAGGAGACACCGCCGGTTACGTACACCCTCAGGTTCGGCCACAGGTCGTGAATCGTTGAGAGATGGTATTCACTAATAATGCGCTCTAGAAGGATCTGGATCCATGCGGGCACTCCGCACACACATGCGATATCCCACTCCCTGGCATTTCGTACAATCTCTTCCAGTTTATTATTCCAGTCTCGTTCCCTGCTAATCTGTCGTCCGGGTTTGTAAAAGTGCTGAAACCAAAATGGAAGATTCCCCGCGGTGATACCGCTCAGATCGCCCTCATAATAACTGCCATTGTAATTCAGGTGAGTGCTTCCTCCGATTAATAATACTCCCTTTTCGAAGTGGTCGGAGGGCAGATCGTAATGCGCCTGAGATAGAAGCTGCCGGACACTGGTTCGCTGGATAGCTTTCAGCATATCCTTTGTAACCGGGATATGTTTACTTGACGATTCAGAGGTGCCTGAACTAAGCGCAAAATACCGGATCTGGCCGGGCCAGCACACAAAGGACTCGCCGTTGAGTGCCCTGTACCACCATGATTTAAAAATGGAATTGTAGTCGAATGCAGGAACACTCTTCCGGAATTCGCCGGTATAATCTTTTTCATTAAGAATGCGGGTAAATCCATATTGCTCGCCGAACGCGGTGTATTCCGCACGCGTCAGAAGCTTTTTCAGCACTTTTTTCTGCTGTTGCCAGGCATCTTTTGGTCCGGGTGACTGAATCCTGTTGCCGATGTTGATCGTACGCTTAAGGATCTTACCCAGGATAGCCATAGTGCTGATATTCAGTACAAGGTAAGAAAATCAGGCCGTGTGACATATACCTCCCTTTGGAGCCGGATAATTTCCGTCCCGGTGTATAAAATGGAGACCCAAAACCACCTCAAAATCAGGCTTTTTTTGCCGGTAGGTGCTGGATATCAAATAATTCAATAAATTTGCGAACTAATTTAAAATTCAATTTTTAAAATGAAAACAGGTAAAATTAAATTCTTCAATGTTTCCAAGGGTTATGGTTTCATTGTTGAGGACGGAACCGGGCAGGAGTATTTTGTGCATGCCACAGGTCTCGTTGATCAGATCAAACAGAATGACTCTGTTACTTTCGAGGTAACCGAAGGGAAAAAGGGTCTGAATGCTGTGAACGTTAAGAAGATTTCTTAATACCCCACACATTGATCACCCCCCTGAAGCCGTCGGTTTCAGGGGGTTATTTTTTTTCAGAGTTTACGTTCGCTGGCCACTTCACCTTTACTATACAGGACTTCGGTGACCGCTTTTCCATTCTCGTCATAAACCAGCCATTTTCCTTCGCGCTGGTAATCGCCCGCTCCTTTGTTGTAAACTACTTTTCCGGCTTCCTTAATGTTTCCGTTGTCGTGATATTCTTTCTTTTCGTAGACCAGTTTCTTTGGTTCGAGTAGTTCGAGCGTGGAAGTGGGTTTTCCATTCTCATTGTAGAAGTTATTACGGATGAATATCCCGTCCTTATTGTATTCTTCAATGAACTCCATCTGACCGTTCGGGTAATAGTCTGCTTCCTTTATCACATTAGCACCGGAGTATTCAATGTCGGCCTTCATCTTCCCATCGCTGTAATAGATCTTCATGCTGGATTTGTTGTAATCAGATTTGAAGATACGCTCTACCTGCCCGTTGGAATAAAAATTCTGGTAAGTTTTCAGGGCGCCTTCGGCATAGTAGCCTTTATGAAGAACAGCGCCACCTTCATAATAATCCTCGTACCATCCGGTAGCGGAATAACCCTTTTTATCATAGCGAACCGAATCTCCTCCAAGAGAGAAATTCATTTTTTCATACATGACCAGTCCGTAGGCACTATCATATTTCACCTTAGCCACAGGATACGTGTCGCCCTTCCTGACCTGAGACATGGCTGTCAGGGTAAGAAGAAGTGAAGAGAACAGGATCAGACCGGGGCTTGTCATGAGCAGAATATTCTTCAGTGAATTCCTTTTGCAGCCAGATAACGTTCGGCATCCAGCGCCGCCATACAACCGGAACCTGCAGCGGTTACGGCCTGTCTGTACACTTTGTCCTGTGCATCTCCGGCGGCAAAAACTCCTTCAACATTTGTACGCGAGGTGCCGGGAATGGTTTTAATGTAGCCGGATTCATCGAGATTTAACCAGTCTTTAAAAACATCAGTGTTTGGTTTGTGACCGATAGCAACAAAGAAGCCGGTAATGGGAATGGATATCTCCTCTTTCGTCTGAAGATTTTTTACCACCATCCCTTCTACTGCATTCACCCCTGTGATCTCTTTGGTTTCAGAATTCCAAAGCACCTCCAGATTGGGTGTATTCAGCACACGGGTCTGCATAGCTTTTGAAGCTCTCAACTGGTCACGACGCACGATCATGTATACTTTTTTACACAGTTTGGCCAGATAAGTTGCTTCTTCTGCTGCCGTATCTCCTCCTCCCACAATGGCCACTTCCTGCCCTTTGTAAAAAAAACCGTCGCATACGGCACAGGCCGAAACGCCCGAGCCATTCATGCGGTGTTTTTGTTCAGAGGGTAATCCGAGCCATTTGGCACTCGCACCGGTGGCAATGATGATACTATCGGCATGTATTTCGGTCTTCTCGTCAATAGTCACCTTATGAACAGGGCCTTTAAAATCCACCTTTGTTGCTAATCCGGATCTGATTCTTGTACCGAATCGTTCCGCCTGATTTTTCAGGTCCTCCATCAATTGAGAACCATTGACTCCTGTTGGATAACCCGGAAAATTGTCCACTTCTGTAGTGGTCGTTAGCTGTCCTCCGGGTTCACCTCCCATATACATTACCGGCTGCATATCGGCCCGGGCGGCGTAAATCGCTGCGGTGTAACCTGCCGGACCGCTGCCTATGATCAGACATTTCAGGTGTTCAATTTTTTCACTCATATAAATGATACTTTCTTGGGGATGCAAATATAGGGCAAATAACAGGCTCTTAAAACCCAGGAGGAGAACAAAATACCTTGAGGGAAAGGGATTTGAGACTTATCTGACGGCACGCAGCATTTCCTTCTTTCCCGGAGGGCCTTTGAGTCTGCTGACACTGAATCCGGCTTCGGCCATGCTTCTGCGGGCATTTCCACTGGCACAGTAGGTAGCGAGAAGGCCGCCGGTTCGCATGATCGAGTAAGTTTTCCTGAACACTTCCGGGGTCCACATATCCGGCTGCCGGCTTGGAGCAAACGCATCAAAATATACAAGGCTATATTCCGGTTCATGGTTAAAGTCCAGGAGTTTAAGGCAGTGTTTTGTAAGAAAAAATCCGGGAGCAATTTCACATGTTTTCTCAAATTCCTGATTGTGAATTGTTTCAAAGTGCCCGTTCCGGTTACACGTAAATTGCAGGTTTTCCCATTCGTGCCTTTCCAGCGGATAGGGTTCCAGTGCTGTGTATCGGATGATGCGGTCGTTCCTGTGCTGCATGGTCAAAAGCACATTTAATGCAGTACCCATTCCCACCTCCAGGATATGCAATGTGCCGCGATCTGTACACTGCCGAAGACCATTTTCAATAAACACATACTCCGACTCAGTGACCGCTCCATGACGGGAGTGATAGGTCTCGTTCAATTCAGGTACGAAAAGACTTGGTGATCCATCAGCTGTGACAATTCTTGTTCTATCCACGGCTGAAAATTACAAAACAATAAAGTGTAAATTTGCACCCTCAATGAATTACCTCTGTCAGATTGTGTTTTTATTGTGCTTGCTGTGCGGCGTGGCAGACGCTCAAAAATTCACAGTTTCCGGATATGTGAAGGAGGCCGCCACCGGAGAAGTACTGCTGGGCGCTCCGGTAGTAATCCGTGAACTGGGAAAGGGTGTCAATACCAATTCGTACGGGTTTTATTCCATCACGCTGGATAAAGGAGAATATACTCTGGATGTTTCATATATCGGGTTCAAAAAGTTTTCAAAAAAGATTGTACTGGATAAAGATCTGCGTTTGAATATCGAGTTGGAGGCAGATGCCATTGTTTCTCAGGAAGTGGAAATCGTAGGGGAGAAGGAAGATAATAACGTGAAGGGAACAGAGATGGGAACATTTACCGTACAGGTAGATCAGATAAAGAACCTGCCGGCGTTCATGGGGGAAGTGGATATTCTAAAAGTGATCCAGCTGTTGCCGGGGGTACAGGGTGCGGGAGACGGAAACTCCGGATTTTACGTGCGGGGAGGCGGTCCTGACCAGAATCTGATCCTCCTGGATGAGGCCGTTGTGTACAACGCTTCCCATCTGATGGGATTCTTTTCGGTTTTCAACGGCGATGCCGTAAAGGATGTAACGCTGGTAAAAGGTAATATGCCTGCTAATTACGGAGGCCGTCTCTCATCCGTTCTGGATATATCCATGAAGGAAGGGAACCTGAAGAAATTTGTTTTTGAAGGCGGAATCGGGAACATCGCCTCCCGCTTTACCATACAGGGCCCGATCAAAAAGGATACATCCTCCTTCATCATCTCCGGCCGCAGAACATACATTGATGTTCTCCTGCAGCCCTTTCTTGATAAGGACAAACCGCTGGCAGGCACGCGATACTATTTCTATGACCTGAACACCAAGATTAATTACCGGCTTTCAGACAAAGACCGGATTTTCCTGAGCGGGTATTTCGGAAGAGATAAATTTATTTTCAAGGATAAAGAATCTGACTTCGAAACGGATATTCCATGGGGAAACGCCACCGGCTCATTAAGGTGGAACCATTTGTTCAGCGATAAATTATTTATGAATACTTCAGCCATCTTCAGCAATTATACGTTCGAGTTTGGTGCCACGCAAAGTCAGTTCGAGTTCAGGTTGTTCTCCGGGATACGGGATCTGAATGGGAAATTGGATTTCAGCTGGTTTCCGAATGTGAAGCATAAGGTAAAATTTGGTGCCAATTATATTTATCACACGTTTACCCCTTCCAATGCCACCGCACGTTCCGGAGACGTTGAATTCAATCTCGGAGACATCGTTCGGTTGTATTCACACGAGGCGGCGGTTTACATTAACGATGAATGGGAAGTGTCGGATTTGTTTTCAATCAATGCAGGGATCCGGTTTTCCGGATTTCAGCAAATCGGTCCCTTCAAGAGATATATTAAAGATCTGCAGGGCAAGATCATGGATTCTGTAGAATATAAAAAGGGCCAGAAAGTAGCGGATTACGGTGGGTTAGAGCCGAGGATTTCAATGCGATATATCATTGATGAGCATTCCAGCGTGAAAGCAGGATATACCCGGAATTATCAGTACATTCATTTGGCTTCCCTTTCGGGTGTATCACTCCCAACAGACGTGTGGATGCCTTGCACTGAAGTGATCAAGCCGCAGATAGGTACTCAGTACTCGGCAGGTTATTTCAAGAACTTTAAAAAGAATATGTATGAGACTTCCGTTGAAGTGTATTATAAGGACATGCGAAATATGATTGAATATAAGGAGGGAACACAACCGGAGGACGACGTGAAGGATAACCCGGATAACAGCTTTACCTTCGGGGACGGCTGGTCGTACGGCGCAGAGTTTTTCATAAAAAAGAGATTTGGAAAGATCAACGGATGGATCGGTTATACGCTGGCATGGACGATGCGGCAGTTTGATGAAATCAATGAAGGAAATGAATTTCCGGCAAAGTACGATCGCAGGCATGATATATCGGTGGTACTCACCTACGATTACAGTCCGCGTTGGACCTTCAGTACGATCTGGGTTTTTGCTACAGGAAATACCGGTACACTTCCGTCTTCCTTTTATTTTATAGAAGGACATCTCGTCAACGAATACGGGCCTCGCAACTCCTATCGCTTTGTCCCCTACCACCGCCTGGATGTTTCGGCCACCTTCACGCCTGACAAAGTTAAAAGGCAGCAGCGGCGAAAAGTGCGTGCTGAAAGGCGGACAGTAAAGAAGGGAAAAACGTTCGATGCGGAAAAATGGACAGCTAAACATCAGCCCTGGGAGACGAGCTGGACATTTGCGCTTTACAATGCATACAACAGAAAAAATCCGTATTTCATTTATTTTGAAACCTCCGGAAGTATTTACGATGGCAACCTGAGTATGTCTGCTAAACAGGTCTCGCTTTTCCCTATCCTTCCCAGTGTCACCTGGAATTTTAAATTCTGAAAACATGATCAAGTATTTATTATTCTTTCTCCCCTTCACCATACTCCTCACCTCTTGCGTGAAGGATATAGAAGTGGATGTGCCGGAGTACAGCGAGAAACTCTGCGTGGACGGCAGAATTGAGCAGGGCCAAACGGCATGGGTAGTCCTCACGCGTAACGCCGCATTCTTCGGCGATTACGACCTTAATAATTTATTGAATTACATTGTCACCGATGCATTTGTTACGGTCAGCAACGGTGTTACCACCGACACGCTTACTCACTTTATGTATGGTCTTTATGCGGGAAGTACAATCACCGGGCAGGTAGGAACAACCTATACACTGAATATTTCCTGGAATAATAAGGTTTATACCTCTACTACTACGATACCCGGCCCGGTACCACTGGACTCGCTCTGGTTCAAGGTACAGGGCACCATGGATTCTTTGGGATATGTATGGGCGAATTTTCAGGAACCTCAAGGAACCGGAAACGCTTACCGGTGGTTTGCGAAGAGACTCAACAAGGATCAGGATTTTATCGCTCCATTCGGTTCCGCGTTTGAGGATAAATTTATTGACGGACAGGATTTTGATTTTGCGTACAACCGCGGGCAGCTACCCGATTCAGATGCACCGGACGATAATAATGAGGAGGCGTACTATTTTAAGAAGGATGATACCATTGTGGTGAAGTTTACGAGTATTGACGATCCCTCTTACCAGTTTTGGCGTTCATATGAAACGCAGGTGCTCAGCGGGGGAAATCCGTTTGCTGCCCCCGGAAATGTAAAGTCAAATATTCTTCCGAAGGGAGAAGCCCTGGGAGTGTTCTGCGGGTATGGTGTTTTTCTCGATACATTGATCACGAATGTCCCATAGGGAAGAAAGTAGGATATTATCTATCTGAAAGTCAATGTATTAAAATAGAATTGGTAAGACAGGATTATTTTGCTTTTTTTGTAATGCGAGATCAATCAGAGATTTATGAGAAAATTGTTTACCCTGCTGGTATGGATGGTCCTTACGGGCATTGCGGCACAGAGCCAGACCACAGGCGGACCCTTGTATAGCATTAAGCTGAAAGAGGCGGGTGGTGTTTTTTTCTTTGAAGGGAAGCTGAAATATAAGGAACACACCATTGAGGCTTATTTTGTTTTTGATACGGGCACGGAAACGGTGGTGCTTTCCAGGGAACTTTCCGATAAGGTAGGATATTCAGAGGACAGTTATTTTTCTGTTGAGATTTCTGATAAAAAAACAACAGGTATCAACGCTGTCATTGAAAAGGAGCCTTCCGTTCATGCAGGAATGTCCGGACAGTTTGGTGGAAAGATATACGGGGGGAAGATCGGATTATACCCTGTATTCAGGAACAACTACCTGATTGTTGACTTTAAGAAGTCTTCGATAGATGTTTACACCACTAAGGGAGGAGCAAGCAATATCGGGTCTGACGCGGCGATAGACGCAAAGGTGGCAGGTAGTATGTTTTACAGTAGCATCACTGTAAATGGGAAGGACGGGCTTTATTTTTCCTTTTCTTCCGGCGTGAGCGGATCGCACATTGTTTCGAAGTATGGTGCGAAAAAGGGAAAGATTAAGAATAATTCCAGACGGAGCGTTCAGGTTGGAGAATATACTCAGAATGATCAGCTGTTCACGGTAATCAAAGGAAAGGACTTCTCCACGGAGGATACAAAGTCCATGAAATTCAAGGTATGCGGTACCATCGGTATTGATTATATGAGGAACTACCAGTGGCACTTCGATTGCATGAACCGGAAGATGGGCGTCAAAAAAGTCTGACAGATCACATCCTCAATCTTTTCTGCAAATACGTCATCAGTACCTGATTAAATCCATCGTGGATGTCGGCTTCTACGAGGTCGATCCGGTATTGAGCGGCATGTAACTTCAATTGTTTACGAAAAGCCTGCATGCTCCGGATATAATTTTCTTTTACCTCTGCGGGATTGGCGCGTACTTCTTCCCCCGTTTCCGTATCAATGAAGCGGTAGGGTCTCTTTTCATATTCAAAATCCAGCTCTCGCTTTTTATCGGTTACGTGGAACAGCACTACTTCGTGTTTATTGTGTCTGAGATGCTGCAGTGCAGAAAACAACTCTTCCGTATGTTCACTGCTTTCGAACATGTCTGAAAAGATCATTACGAGGCTTCGTCGGTGTACAGCATCAGCGATCTGGTGCAGCGCTTTGATGGCAAAAGTTTTTCGCCGGTCGCTTACTGCAGCGAGTACCTTTTCCAATTCGTGATAGATCATCCGGATGTGCAGCTGCCCGGATCGGGAAGGCGTATGTAGTTCAACCTCTTCAGAAAAAACGGAAAGGCCAACAGCGTCGCGCTGGCGCCTTAGCAGTTCGGTTAGAGCGGCGGCACAGTGAACAGAGAAACTGATTTTATTAAAGGTGCCGGGGGCAAGATCCACTGTGGGAGGAAAGTACATGGAAGAGGAATCATCCAGTATAATCTGGCAACGCAGATTCGTTTCCTCCTCATAGCGTTTTACAAAAAGTTTGTCTGTACGCCCAAACAGCTTCCAGTCAATATGCCGGGTACTTTCACCTGTATTATACAAGCGGTGTTCTGCGAATTCCACGGAGAATCCGTGAAACGGACTCTTATGTAATCCGGTGATGAAACCCTCCACCACCTGCCGGGCCAGCAATTCCAGGCCGGAGAAAGGGCGTACCAACTGTTGATCGATCGCCACCTGTTCTGAACGTAAAAAGGGTTACTTTAATTGTGCTTCCAGCTTCCCGGCCAGCACACTTTTCGGAACAGCGCCAACCTGCTTATCCACCACTTGTCCTCCTTTGAAGAATAAAAGTGTCGGAATATTGCGAATTCCGAATTGCGCAGAAATAGCAGGGTTGTTATCCACATTTACCTTTCCTACCACCACTTTCCCGTCATATTCTTTGGAAAGTTCCTCTACTACCGGACCAACCATGCGGCAGGGTCCGCACCATTCTGCCCAGAAATCTACCAATACAGGCTTATCTGACTTGATAACCAGTTGATCAAAGTTTGAATCTGTTAATTCGAGTGCCATATTCAGTTGTTTATTGTTCAGTAGTCAATTTGCTTGCCACCCCAAAGTTAATGACAATTTGACATTTAGCGATTGAAACTATAGCCCGCGTTTTTATCCTTTTCAATTATGTCAATAAGCTCATTATCAGGATAAACACGGAATTTTCTTGAAGGGAAATCCACGAATAAGTTATCATCGGGGTCGGTGATCGAAATCCGGAGCTGGCAATTTCGCTGCTTGTGCTTTTTGATATTTTGCTGAATTCCTTCCAGCAGGCTATTGATGGAATCTTCCGACAGCGTACCCGCCGGGAATGTAATGGTTAAATGCTTGGCAAATTTTTCCCTTACATCATTCAGGAGCTGGCAATGGATCACTTTGGCCTCGAACTGATCCGGCTGATTAAATCGGTTCTGAACTCTCACTCTCATGTGTAAAAAATATCCCTCATTCAGATACCCTTTGTTGCGTACATAGTCATCACCGAACAACGCAAATTCCATAGCCTCTGTGAAATCTTCCAGTATGAATGAACCAAAGGGCTTTCCGGCCTTCGTAACACGATGGGAGGCACTGCTTACCAGACCTGCAATCACCAGTTCGCGACCTTTCAGTTTTGGAAGGTCTTTCAGATCCTGAATACGGTTCGGAGTGAAATGTTTCAGTTCCATCCGGTAATTATCGAGGGGGTGACCAGACAGGTAGAATCCGATTACATCCTTTTCAAGTTTTAATTGCTGAAGGGATCCCCATGGTTCACATTTGGGAAATTCCGGCTTTGGAATACTTACTTCAACGGAATTGCCGAAAAGGGAATTCTGGGATTGCCTTGAACCTTCCTGTGTAAGGGTGCCGAATCGCAGAAGTTTTTCGAGAAAGATACTGCCGTCGGGCGCCGGATGGAAAAAGCTGCTTCGCTGGTGATTGCCCATATTATCGAATGCACCTGAAACAGCGAGGGATTCAAATGTTTTCTTGTTCGCAGATCGGAGATTGATCCGGCAAACCAAATCAAACATATCCTTGAAGGGTCCATTCGCCTTTCGTTCGTTGACGATAGCCTCCACGGCTGCCTCACCCACACCTTTAATGGCTCCCAGTCCGAATCGGATCTCCCCTTTTTTATTCACTGAAAAACGCAACTCGCTTTCATTGATATCCGGTCCCTGCACCTGGAGCCCCATTCTCCTGCATTCTTCCATGAAGAACGTGATCTTATCAATATTGCCTACGTGGTGAGTAAGCACCGAAGCCATATATTCGGCAGGGTAGTGTGCTTTCAACCATGCGGTTTGAAACGCTACATAGGCATAACAGGTAGAATGTGATTTGTTGAACGCATATTGCGCGAAGGCTTCCCAGTCTGTCCAAATCTTGCTGAGTTTATCCTCCGGATGTCCTTTTTCTGTGGCCCCTCTGATGAATTTCTCCTTCATTTTGTCCAGCACATCCTTTTGCTTTTTCCCCATCGCCTTTCTCAACGTGTCGGCATCTCCTTTTGTGAACCCGGCCAGCTTTTGTGAAAGCAGCATTACCTGTTCCTGATAAACGGTGATGCCGTACGTATCCTTCAGATATTCCTCCATTTCCGGAAGTTCGAAATTGACTTTTTCCCTGCCATGTTTCCGGTTGATGTAATTGGGAATGTAAGCAAGCGGACCCGGCCGGAAAAGTGCGTTCATTGCGATGAGATCATCGAACTTGTCCGGTTTTAGGTCGCGGAGATATTTCTGCATTCCGGGCGATTCAAACTGGAATGTTCCGTTGGTATCGGCACGCTGATACAATTCGAGCGTTTTTTTGTCATCCAGCGGAATGGTGTCCAGATCTATTTCCTTTCCGTGATTCTCGCGAATAAGAGCCAACGCATCTTTCAGGATACTAAGCGTCTTCAGCCCCAGAAAATCCATTTTGATTACACCGGCCTCTTCAATGATTCCGCCTTCAAACTGGGTGATGAGCAATTCAGTATCCTTCGAAGCGCAAACAGGAATAATATCACTCAGATCCGTTGGTGCGATGATTATTCCGGCTGCATGAATTCCTGTTCCGCGAACGGATCCTTCCAGCACTTCCGCCTCATGGAGTACCTGCGATTCCAGATTAGATCCTTCATAAATGCTGCGGAGGCGTTTAACATTTTCGATCTCATCCGACTGAAGATTTTCTTTTGTTTCCAGCGAATTTTCACCTTTTACCGGTGCGTGCAATACCCGATGCAGTTTAATACCCGGACGTTCCGGCACCAATTTCGCCAATGCGTTGGAATCGTTCAGTGGAAGGTCCAGTACGCGCGCCACATCTTTGATGCTCATTTTGGCTGCCATGGTGCCGTAGGTCACAATATGCGCTACCTGGTTCCGTCCGTATTTGTTTACTACATAATCAATCACCTTTTGCCGGCCGGTGTCATCAAAATCAGTATCAATATCCGGCATGCTCTTCCGGTCAGGATTCAGAAATCGCTCAAAGAGCAGATTGTATTTGATGGGATCGATGTTCGTGATACCAATGCAGTAAGCTACGGCACTTCCGGCGGCGCTTCCGCGGCCCGGGCCTACAAATACGCCCAGGTCTCGCCCCGCTGCTATAAAATCAGCAACAATGAGAAAATAGCCGGCGAAGCCCATCGTCTTGACTGTGAACAATTCAAAATTCAACCGTTCTTCAATGTCTGGCGTGATGTCGCGGTATCGTTTCTTCGCCCCTTCGAAGGTGAGATGCCGTAGATAGGCATCCATGTCTCCGTATCCGTCCGGTACCTGAAAGTGCGGCAGTAGAATATCTCTTTTCAGTTTCAACGTCTCGATCTTTCCAATCACCTCGTTGGTGTTCTCTATGGCGGCCGGAACATCTTGAAACAGTGCCGTCATCTGGGAGGTTGACTTAAAAAAGAACTGATCGTTAAAAAATGCAAATCGCTTTCCCCTTGATGAATTGTCGTCATCTGTGAATTCTTTCGAACTGGGCGTGCTTTGCTTTTCGCCCGTATTGATACAGAGAAGAATATCATGAGCGTTGGAATCCTCCTGATCAACGTAATGGGAGTCGTTGGTGGCAATCACCTTCACCTTGTACTTTTCGGCCCAGCGCAGGAGAATTTCATTCACACGGTCCTGTTCCTTCATTCCATGTCGCTGTAACTCGATATAATAGTCCTCCCCGAACAGATCAAGCCACCACTTGAATTCCTGTTCTGCTTCGGATTCCCCCTTCCGGAGGATCGTGCGCGGTACCATGGCTCCCAAACAGCAGGTAGTAGCAATCAGTCCTTTGTGGTACTGCAGCACCAGTTCCTTATCAATGCGCGGGTATTTGCTGTAAAGGCCCTCTGTGTAACCAAGCGAGCAGAGTTTCACGAGATTTTTATATCCCTCAGCGTTTTTAGCGAGAAAAAGCTGGTGGTACCTCTTGTCGCGTTCATCCTTGGTGAATTGTTTTTTATGACGGTCCTCTACCACGTAGAATTCGCAACCTACTATGGGCTTGATTCCCGCTTTGCCGGCCTGTGCCACAAATTCGAAAACACCGAACATGTTGCCGTGATCTGTGATGGCCACGGCAGGCATGTTGTCTTCCTTCGCCTTACGGATTAACTCGGAAATACCGGCTGCTCCGTCAAGCAGTGAATACTGCGTGTGAACGTGAAGGTGAGAGAAATTCATAGGGGGTTGAAGCTCCCCTAAATTACAGGAAACAACCGGTTTTTATTCCCTGATTTATTAAGGAATATGAACAAGGGAAGGGTTAATTTCTCCGGACTAGTACGGGTTGAAGATCACCGTGCTGGTGTCTTTAGCGGGTCGCAGGGAAAGAACGGGAATGGCTGAATCATCCACTATCTTCTGAGCTGTGGTACCTACCAGGAATTCCTTGAAATTGAGCTCCGCCTTCGTCATGATCATAATTAGATCTGCCTCAATTTTGTCGGCATACGCCACAACGGTCTCTGCAATATCCTCCGAAGCCAGTGATTTATTCGTGCAGGGTATGCCTTTGGATTTAATGTAGGCTTTCACCTGATGGGAGTAAGCCAGAATTTTATTTTCATACTCTGCATCCTTCAATGAGAAAACAGAGAGAATACGTATGGCTGCGTTGAAATATTTAGCGAATTCGATTGCTTTGTCCACTTTTTGGCGGGTTTCCTTTGTGAGGTCAAGGGGAAGTAGAATGTTCTCACAGCCGTCGCGGTGATCTGTTCCGCGGATTGAAATCACCGGATGCTTCGATTCACGAATGAATTTGGATGCACTCTGGCCAATCATGTCTTTGGTAGACATATGAGAGGTTAGTCCCAGCACAATCAGAACCGGTTCAAGTTCATCGGCGATTTTAATGGTCTCATTAAAAACATTTCCTGAAGCATAGCGCACCTTTACAGATAAACCAGACTCCTTTTCCACTTCCTTTGCCAGATTCTGCATGTACTCAACCTCCCGTGTCTCGTCCTTCTCAAATACATGCAGCATCACGATTTCTGAATGGGTATAGCGGGCCAGGTTGTAAGATTGTTTCAGGGCAACAATGGTTTGTTCGGTCGAATCGATCGGAACAAGGATGTAGTTCTTCTTTGGCATAGCTGGGACTGTTATTAGATAGGGGTGCAAAGATAGAATTCTGGTCTAAAACCATAAAATAAATAGGTTAAATTACTGAAAAAGAGCATATTATTGTATTCAGAAGCCTCAAATTTATTTGCCGGTGACCTGTTTTTTTTCGATCTTCGCAGTCCTTTTAAAAAAAACAAGTAAAAAAAAGCTACAATGCCTGTAAAAATCAGATTGCAGAGACACGGGAAAAAGGCCTTCGCCTATTTCCATATTGTCGTAGCGGACGGTCGTGCACCGCGTGATGGGAAGTTCATCGAAAAAATAGGCACGTATAATCCAAACACCAATCCGGCTACGATTGAGCTGGAGACGAACAAAGCACTCTCCTGGCTGGAATCCGGAGCGCAGCCAACCGACACCTGTAAGGCTATTCTGTCCTACAAGGGTGTGATGTTCAAGCATCACCTCAACAAGGGAGTTAAGAAAGGTGCACTTACGCAGGAACAGGCGGATGCACGCCATGCTAAGTGGCTTCAGGAGAAGGAATCACGAATCCTCGGTAAAGTGACAAAAATCGCAGAAGCCCGGAAAGAAGTGAATAAGAAGCGTTATGAGTCGGAGATCGCCGCAAACTCTTCCCGAGCCGCCAAGCTCGCTGCGAAGAAGGCTGCAGCTACTGAGACTGCTGAAACTGCTGCTCCTGCTGCAGAGACCAATACTGCCCCTGCTGCGGAGGAGAGCACACCGCAGTAATCGTTTTCTGCTAATATTTAAGGACGGGAGGTCAACACCTTCCGTCTTTTTTTTGAGATGAACAAGGAAGAAGCTTTTGAGTTGGGTACTGTTCTGAAACCGGATGGTTTCGACGGGAGCATATTGATCACATTAGACACAGACTCCACAGAGAAGTACCGGAAGCTCTCAAGCGTATGGCTCGGTGCAGCAGCACCTGAACAGGAGTTTCGTGTGCTTCGGATTGATGTGCACAAAGATTTTTCTGCCACTGTTTGGCTGGAAGGCATTACCAGCGAGGAGGCAGCTGACAAACTGAGAAAGCAGAGCGTGTGGCTGCCGCTGGACTTTCTTCCCACTCCGGAAGGAAATATGTTCTACCTCCATGAAGTGAGTGGATACGAAGTGGTGGAGGAAGGGAAAATAACAGGCGTTGTGAAAGGCGTCATGGAGTTACCGCATCAGAAACTACTTGAAATTGATATAGATGGGAAGGAGGTACTGCTACCGTTACTGCCCGAATTCTATCTCGGGATAGACAGGGAGAAGCGACAGATTATTGTTAGGATACCTGACGGACTGCGCGATCTCTAAGCGCTGGTTTGAAGATTCGCCGCGAATTGCTTAACTTTAGTTGGCCGACCCGGAGGGTGTCTATGTCAGTAGCCAGCTTTGCCTTTAAACAGTTTGTTGTAAAACAGGATCGAAGCGCCATGAAGGTGGGTACCGATGCTGTTCTTCTGGGATCCTGGGCAGATGTCTGCGGGGCTTTGCATGTTCTGGATATCGGAACCGGTACCGGAGTAATTGCACTGATGCTTGCACAGCGCTCTGAGGCAAGTATTGATGCCATTGATATTGATGAGATCAGTTGCAGGGAGGCAGAGGAAAATGTACGATCCTCCAGGTGGGATAGCCGGATCAGTGTGCGACACACTTCTTTTCAGGATTTTGCAAAAAAGGAGCAGCGGCGTTTTGACCTGATTGTGAGTAATCCTCCTTATTTTTCCCGTTCATCTAAAGCAAGTTTTCTGGGACGTACGCTTGCGCGGCATACGGATCTTTTGCCGTTCGAAGAGCTTGTTGCAGGGGTGAGTCTCCTGCTGCGCGACTGCGGCCGCTTTTGCCTGATCCTTCCTCAAAAGGAGGCAGCACTTTTCAGGGATATCGCTGTGCTTCACAAATTGTATCTTACCAGGGTAACCCGAGTGAGAACTACTCCGGAAAAGGCAACTGAGAAACGTTGGCTCATGCAGTTCCAGAAAAAACCTACCTGTTTTAAGGAGGATCTTCTTGTGATTGAGCAGGGCGGGAGGCATTCGTATTCGGAGGAATACAGGAACCTGACCCGCGATTTCTATCTTGCCTTCTGAATCTTTTCCTTTTCTATAAAGCGGATACCTAAGGTTGCCAGCTCTTTCAGAATCGGCCTGTAAATCTCTTCTGTTACCGGTATCAAAACACCTCTCTGACGGATCTGCCCCTTTAAAATCATTCCGGCTGAGATGGCGAGCGGAATTCCAACCGTTTGAGCCATGGCAGTCTGAACAGGGTTTTTCCCTTTTAAAACCAAGGAGGAAGTGAGTTGATACTTCTTTCCTCTATAGGAATAGTGAAATTCGTGGTACATCACCACCATATCTTTGTCGTGCGCACCTAATTTCCACTTGCGTTCCAGCAAAGCCTGAAGATATTGGGCCGGTGTGCCTCTTTTCAGCTTTGTGGCCGTTTTCCCGAAAATGCCTAACCAATCCAGTTTTTTGAGTACGGAAGGTGTAGTGTGTAGAAATTTTGCTGTACGATACCGGAGGGTACCTTTTCCCGCGGGAACAAAGGAGGAAAGCAGATCGTCCCAGTATTTGTATTTCCCTTCCGGCAGCTGCCAGCTGTCATCTGTTAGTCCGAGCTGAACAAGGGCGTCCCATGCTTTGCAGAATCCGTCTGCACGAAGAGTGCCCCGGAGAATATCCTGTACGTCTTCAATTCCGTACTGTGGGAGATAGGATAAGGAGTCCCTGTTAGCATAAGCATCAAATTTCCCAAAGTCGGGAACCTGAACGGATTTAGCTGATGAGAATAGCCGGGAATAAGGCAGAAATCGAATCCGGCCATTTTCCCGGAACCGGGCGGTGCCTTGCCCGGCAAGGATCACATTCCTCGGGTTCCATGAAAATTTATATCCCCAGGGATTTGTATCCGATTCCGGCGCCACCAGTCCTCCGCAATACGATCGGAATGCAAGCAGCCTGCAGCCCTTTTTTTTAAGCCGGTGAATGACCTCCATGGCACTCATATGATCAATTCCGGGGTCGAGTCCGATCTCATTCATGAATACCAGGCCTCTCGCTTTTACCGCCTCATCCAGTTTTTTCATCTCCGGCGAAACGTAACTGGCGGTGGCCAGGTGAACTCCTTTCTGCAAGCACTCCATTGCAACGATCTGGTGCAGTGAAGCCGGCAGCATGGAGATGACAATGTCTTTTCCTTCGATGAGCCGGGCACGTTCTTCCGCATTCATTGCATCCAGTACAACGGCCCGTGCGCGCGGATGTTTCCCCGTTTTCATGAGCGCATTCTCCATTGAAATATCCGCAACTGTAATGATCCAGTCCTCTCTTTCCGCGTGTTCAAGAAGATAATTGATCAGTGAAGACGACGAACGGCCGGCACCAAGGATAAGAATGTTCTTCATAGGTGCTCAAAGTTAATCAAAAGAAAAAGCCCGGTTCCGAAGGAAGCCGGGCTTTTTCTTTTACCAGGTGGTACGTTTATTTGCTGATCACGACCTTCTGCACAACCTTTTCTCCTCCTGCTGTTAGTTCAATAAAGTAAGTACCGTTAGGTATATTCCGTGTGTCTACCTTGAACAGATGCTTTCCGGACGCAAGATTTTCATCTGCCACCACCATTACTTCCTGTCCGATCACATTGAACATTTTGAGCGTGGCCTGGCTGTTCTCAGGTATGTTAACGTTCAGATAAAGTTCCTGTCCTGCAGGATTCGGGAACGCTCCCACACTCAGCTGATTTTGCAACGCCAGAAGGTGAGAACCGGTGAGGATACCATCGTAGGTTACCTGCGCGTTGGAGGCACTGTTGGAAAGATCCGTAAGATTGTCTCCTGCCAGCAGTGCAAATGCAACCACCACCGAATCACCGGGAGCGATGCTGAAGGGGCCGGAGGAAACGCAATCCATTACGTCATTTCCGTTTCCTGTGGTTCCCGCCTGTGCTCTTTGTGTAGAAAGCACGGTGTATTTTTCGCCCGTGTCAAATGCAGGTGTTCCGGCGGTAGGGTCTATGCCTCCTCCTCCTCCTGCGATGTTATCTACTGCGTAGTGCACGAAAGGAGCTGTTGTAGTAAGAAGTTTTGTTCCTGCATACAATCCGTTTGTTTGCGTGCTGTATACGTAGCCCAGCCTCAGTGAGGTGTTCTGGTTGGCCTTGTTCAGGGAATAATTCATAACATCCCAGTCGGTAATAATACCGCAGTAAAGATTGCTGACGGCTGTGCTATTTGTGTTCTTGAGCACATACTCTACAATCACATATTTTGTATTGCCCGGCGTTGTCCATGCCCATCCCTTATGGTGTGTTTGGATGCCAATGGGTGAGGGGGCTACTGCGTCGTTGAAACGGCCGTCCACATCAAAAGCGGATACCTGTGAAGGCACTACCTGGTATACGCGCAGGAGCGTGGCATTGTCCACGTCCATGCTGGCACCACCGCGGAACATGTCAGAAACTTTCGTGTTGGAACTTCCGAGCATCATGGACGACTCATACATCAGGTTGGAATCAAGATACTGGAACCCGAGTCCCTGCTGCTGTCCGTCGGCATTATATCCTATTCTTCCGCGGGAAGTAATAGTGGTTTTAATGTCGTTGACAGTAATATTGATGTAATCCACATTCAGGGTGAGGTTGAAATATATTACTGTGCTCCAGGGTGCATCGCTGATGGTGAGTGTGAAAGGTACAATAGCGTTGGTAGGACAACTGGGCAGAATTTTAATTTCAAACGGATCTCCTGAATTCGGATTTGTTCCCAGCGTAGCAAGTGCTCCGATAGGGTAAGATGCGTCGAGGATCTGGACATCACTGGAAGTAGTTGCCAATGTGGCGGTGGTAGCCGAACTAACCGAAGAAAGCATATTGGTGAAAGTTCCGGTTAAACGTACCGTGTCATTCG
The DNA here is from genome assembly GCA_020852255.1 of Bacteroidia bacterium. Classification (NCBI taxonomy): domain Bacteria; kingdom Pseudomonadati; phylum Bacteroidota; class Bacteroidia; species Bacteroidia bacterium. The sequence continues at coordinate 27,534 of JADZBD010000023.1, forward strand.
TGATGAAAATATCATCGTTATTATCTGTGAGAACCTGACTGAGGTAGAGAACGGATTTAAGATTGGACATGGTCATCGCATTTCCGAGATCAATCCGTCCGGTTCCCAACTTATTAATATAGGAACCGTTGGCAGGAATGGAATAGATATTGTCCGTAGTGGCTTTCAGGTGTTCTCCTACCTGGAGCGCGTTGTACGACATAAACTGGGACTGAATGATCCCGCAGGCTCCCGCAGCAACCGGAGAGGCCATAGATGTTCCGCTCATGCCACCATAGGTGTTACCAGGCAGAGTGGAGGTAATGTTATTGCCGGGGGCAGATACGTCTACGCTGTAATTGTAGTTGGAGAAACTGGCTTTAACATCGCTGGAATTATTTGTGGCTGCCACACTGATAACATAGTTCAGGGAAGATGGGTAGAACATCTGATCCAGATTGTTATTTCCGGCAGCAGCAACAACCAGAGCATCCTTATTGATGGTAACATAATCTATCACCAGCTGTTCCATAGGTCCTCCTCCGGTTCCGCCCCAGGAACAGTTAATGATGGCACAACCATGATCCGCGGCATAGGTAATTCCCTGATAGGCGGCCACAAGTGCGCCACTGGCATCAGCAATTTTAACAGGCAGAAATTTGCAGTTGAATCCTGTAGAGGAAACACCTACACTGTTGTTAGTTTGTGCCGCAGCGCATCCGGATACGTGAACACCGTGGTTATTGGCCTGCCAGGTAGGATCGTTGTCGTTCATACCCACATCCCATCCGCGGTAGTTGTCCACGTATCCGTCTCCGTCATCGTCGGATCCGTTGATCGGATCGGCTGTGTTATACTTAATTTGGTTGGTAAGATCCTGGTGATTAAGATCCGTTCCGGTGTCAGTGATACCAATCACAACATTGGTATTGCCCTGCTGAGTATTCCAACCGGTCACCGCATCCATTCTGGTGGTTCCGAAAATGGCAGATTGGTACTGAGGATCATTCGGGGTGAAGGTGGTCTTTGGGATATAATAGGGCTGAACAAATTCGAACATGCCCAGACTGTAAAGCATATTCACCATTTCTTCCACCGATTGGCCGGAGGTGTATTTCAGCGTATAAACTGTGGTGAGGTCCACCAGTTTTAATCCCATGTTATTGTACTCCCGGTCCGGAGACTTTACCATTGGAAACATCTTTTGCAAATCAGACGCTCCTATGTTCTGGAAGGTGAAATCCAGTGAGGAAAAGTTAATGATCGCGTTGGGCTGGCAGTTTTGTTTGAACTCCGGCTTCACTTTAATGATAACCGTTTTTGCCATGTAATCTTCAGCGGTCACATAAGGTGACATTGCGAAGTAACGCTTTGTTGGTTTTGGCAGTGTGTTTCCGCCTGCAAAAGTCAGGGCGGAAAACATCAGGGCTGCAGGGAAAAGGAGAATAGATCTTTTCATGGTGGTTTGGTTTGGTCCTCAGTGGTTTTGAGAACTGCCAAGATAGAAAAACCGCACATACATTCAAATAGGGTGACGTGAGAATTATTATTACTCATTCACATTCCGGAATTTCCTTAAGAAACTCAAAACCAGCACTTTCCCAGCTTATCCGGCAACAGAAATGTTCTATACCATTGGTTATTACAAGTAGGGGGACTTTTAACGTCATATTATACCGGGCCGTTTGATCAAAAGCGGCCTGGGTGATCCTGATCTCCGGTGCCTTACATTCAACAATCATCTCGGGTGTTCCGCTCCGGTTATAATACACTATATCGCACCGGCGCTGCATCCCATTGAGTAGAATCTGTTTTTCAACAGCCAGTCTGGATCCTGGGTAACCTTTAATATCAGTCAGGTAACGAATGATGTTTTGTCTGACCCATTCTTCCGGGGTGAGAGCCACATTTTTTTTTCGGATGGGATCAAAAATAACGAGGGCACCCGCTGTTTTGGTGATCCGGTGTTCAAAAGCCGGTAGATTAAGTTCCGGAAGCATCAGGCAAGATAATTATTTTTGAAGCCTCATGAGTGATTTCAATTCCATTGCCGCAGACCTCAAAGCCAGGAAGTTCAAACCGGTGTATTTCCTGACCGGGGAAGAGACCTATTATATTGACCTGCTGGCGGAGCAGTTTGAGAAAAAGGTATTGGAGGAGTCGGAAAGGGAATTTAATCTGACAGTATTGTATGGCAACGAAGCAGATATTCCCCGCATTCTGTCGGAAGCCAAACGTTTCCCGATGATGGGAGACTACACTGTAGTGATAGTGAAGGAAGCCCAGCATATCCGGGCACTGAGCCGGTCTGAAAAACTGGAGGAAGACAACGGTGCCGGCGAGGAGGAGAAAAAGAAGGGGGGGGGAGCGGTCGCATTGCTGCAAACGTATGTTGAGCATCCGCAGCTGCAGACGATCCTGGTTTTCTGTTATAAATATAAGAAGCTGGACAAGCGTACCTCCCTCTACAAATCATTGCAAAAGCACGGAGTATTGTTCGAAGCCGGGAAGATGTACGACGATAAACTGCCAGGATGGATCACTGATTATTTTAAGAAGGCAGGATACGGAACGGATCCAAAAGCCGCCGTGCTGATGGCGGAGTATCTGGGGAATGATCTCGCGAAGATTGCAAACGAAGCCGGAAAGCTGATGATCAATATCCCGCCCGGTTCAACCATCTCGCCGGATCACATTCAGCATTTTATTGGCATCAGTAAAGAGTATAATTCCTTTGAGCTCAATGGGGCTCTTTCAAAAAAGGATGTGCTCAGGGCTAACCGGATCGTGAACCATTTTTCCGCAAACCCGAAGGACAATCCGCTGATAATGGTGATATCTACTTTGTTCGGGCATTTTAATAAGGTACTGACATATCATCATCTTCCGGACAAATCAAAAGCAGCGGCGGAGCTGAAAGTGAACCCTTTTTTTGTGCGGGAATATGAAGCCGCCGCGCGGAATTATTCCTTACGCAAAACCGAGGAGATCATGGGATACCTGCGGGAGTATGATCTGAGATCAAAAGGATATTTAACCGGCCAGGCAGGGGAGGGAGAACTACTGAAGGAACTCGTCTTTAAGATACTGCACTAAAGGTGAAAGCAGGAGCAGTGTCCTTTGATGGAAGAAGAAAATAGTACGGCAAGGCCTGAAAATGAGCCGGTTCCTGACGGGAGAATATGACAGGCGGTGGATAAAGTTTAACTTTATTAGTATCTTTGAGGTTCACAACATCCCTCTTACCAGTATAGTACCTGTATGAAGTATATTACGGCGGCGCTTCTGGGGATTTTGCTCCCCATTGCAGTCTTTTCACAGCAAACGGCGACCCTAAGAGGGTTTGTGTATGACAAAGCGAACGGAGAACCTATTCCCTCCGTTAATATCCAGCTCAGAGGAACAAAAATTCACGTGATGACCGATGTGAACGGATTTTATTCCGTTTCAGGTCTCCAGCCCGGCAGCTATACGCTCGTGGCCAGTTTCATAGGATATGATACAATCCGGATTACCGTCAGCCTTAAGCCCGGTGATATCGTTAGCAAGAAGATTTATCTGTCGGAATCCGCCACATTGCTCGGAGATGTTGATATTACGGCGCAGCAGGAGCAGAAGACCAAAGAGGTTAATATCTCGATCATTCCCGTTACCGTGGAAGATATTAACCGCGTTCCCTCCGTTGGCGGAGAACCGGATATTGCCCAGTACCTCCAGATTCTGCCCGGGGTTAATTTTACAGGCGATCAGGGGGGGCAACTCTATATAAGGGGTGGAACACCTGTGCAAAACAAGGTGATTCTTGATGGAATGACAGTGTACAATCCTTTTCATTCTATTGGCCTCTTTTCGGTATTCGATGCTGACATTATCCGTTCGGCCGATGTTTATACCGGTGGCTTCAATGCCAAATTCGGCGGGCGGATATCTTCTATTATGGATATCACCACCCGCGACGGGAACAAAAAACGCTTCGCCGGAAAGGTTAGCGCTTCACCGTTTATCGGAAAAGCGCTGCTTGAAGGTCCTTTGAAAAAGCAAACAGAGGAAGGCGGAAGTTCTTCGTACCTGATTTCCTGCAAGTCCTCCTACCTCGACAGGAGTTCCAAATTGTTTTACACTTATATCGACGAGAAAGGATTGCCGTATAATTTTCTGGACCTCTACGGTAAAACCTCGTTTCACTCCGCCACCGGTTCTAAACTCAATCTGTACGGCTTTAGCTTTAACGATCATGTCAAGTATCAGCATGTGACAGATCTTAAGTGGGGAGCGTTGGGAGGCGGTTCCAATTTTGTGCTTGTTCCCAGCAATTCACCACTGCTGATTGAGGGCGCGGTGGCCTATTCCGATTATGAAATCGTGATGACAGAGGGCGACAGTTTGCCCCGATCATCCAAAATCAAAGGATTCAATATGGGAACCGACTTCTCTTATTACCGAGGAAATAATGAGATTAAATATGGCGTTGAGGTGAATTATTTTACAACCGACTTCGACTTCTATAATGCGGTACACCGCCACATTGAGCAGAAAGAAAACACAACGGAATTATCCGGATTTGTTAAAGCAAAGCTGATCACTTCGAACAAGAAACTGATTTTTGAACCCAGCATCCGGCTGCATTACTATGCCGCCCTCCGTGATTTCTCGCCCGAACCGCGTCTTGGAATGAAATACAATATCACCGATAAGCTACGCGCGAAATTTGCCGGCGGGTTTTATTCTCAGAACCTTATTTCTGCAACAAGCGACAGGGATGTGGTAAATCTTTTTTATGGATTCTTGTCCGGCTCCGATAACCTGCAGGACAATTTTACAAATGAAAACGGAGAGGTGGAGCAAGTGAAGCATCACCTTCAGAAGGCATGGCATGCCATCGGTGGAATAGAGATCGATGTGCACAAGCGCGTGGATGTGAACATCGAGTTTTACTGGAAACAATTTACTCAGCTGACTAACATCAACCGGAATAAACTCTTTGATGACGATGAGCAGCATGCGGATATATCAGATCAGCTCAAGAAAGATTTCATTATTGAAACTGGGGTGGCCAAAGGGGCAGATATTCTGATAAAATATGATTACAAGCGTCTTTACATATGGGCAGTGTATTCCCTGGGATTTGTAGAGCGCTGGGACGGCATTGTTTCTTATACGCCGCATTTCGACCGACGGCACAACGTAAATCTGGTGGTCGCTTACCAGTGGGGAAAGGACCGCGATTGGGAATTCGACGCAAGGTGGAATTATGGGTCGGGCTTTCCTTTTACACAAACTGCCGGATTCTACGAGAACATTGTTTTCAACGGAGGAATTAATACTAATTACACCAATACCAACTACGATCCCAGCAATCCGCAATCGAACAGTCAGTTAGGAATCCTTTATGGAGACCTGAATGCCGCCCGTCTGCCTTATTATCACCGCCTGGACATCACGATCAAGAAGAAATTTGAGATCTCGGAGCATTCTACCATCGAGGCCTCCGCCGGAGCAACAAATGTTTACGACCGGGCCAATATTTTCTACTTTGACAGGGTTCGGTTCACACGGGTAAACCAATTGCCTATTTTACCCAGTGTATCCATGAATTGGTCGTTTTAGACCTCGGATTCGTCTTAACTTGTTAATAATCTGAATTTTCCGGCATTTTTTCGCAACCCCGGAAGGGGATGCTTCGTATAAGAGTGCAAACCAAAGCACGGCGTTCTTATGAGGCAGTTAAAAATCACGAAGCAAGTCACCAACCGGGAAACCGCGTCCCTCGACAAGTATTTGCAGGAGATCGGTAAAATGGAGTTGATAACTGCAGATGAGGAAGTGGAGTTAGCCCGTCGAATTAAACAGGGTGACCAACTTGCACTTGAAAAGCTCACGAAGGCTAATCTTCGGTTTGTGATCTCGGTTTCGAAGCAATATCAGAATCAGGGACTGAGTCTGCCAGATCTTATTAACGAGGGAAACCTTGGACTCATAAAAGCGGCTCAGCGTTTTGATGAAACCCGCGGGTTCAAGTTTATTTCATATGCCGTTTGGTGGATCCGCCAGAGCATTCTGCAGGCATTGGCCGAACAGTCAAGGATCGTACGCCTTCCCCTGAATAAAATCGGATCACTGAATAAGATCAATAAAACATTTGCCCGACTGGAGCAGGAGTATGAGCGGGAGCCGAGTGCCGAGGAAATCGCCAAGGCCCTGGAGTTGACCGAAACGGATGTAAAAGAGGGCATGAAGAATAACGGAAGACACGTGAGCATGGATGCGCCGATCACTTCCTCCGACGACAGTGCCAGTACGATGTACGAACTGATGGAGAATCAGGATACTCCCAGCCCGGAGAATACCTTGCTGAATGAGAGCTTGCGCAGGGAAATTGAGCGGGCACTGAATACACTTACACAGCGGGAAGCGGATGTTGTCCGACTTTATTTCGGTCTTAACGGAGAACATGCCCTTTCACTGGAAGAGATCGGTGAAAAATTCGACCTTACCCGTGAACGGGTCCGGCAAATCAAAGAAAAAGCAGTCCGCCGGTTAAAACATACCTCGAGGAGCAAATTGCTGAAAGCATACCTGGGCTGATGAATTTGGGTTAATTTGGTTTGGGAAAGCCCCGGCGGAAGCCGGGGTTTTTTGTTAATTTTACAATCAATATGAAAGCTCCCATTATTTCCCCTTCATTGCTTTCAGCGGACTTCGGAAACCTGCAACGGGATATCGACATGGTGAACGGAAGCAGTGCAGATTGGTTCCATGTAGACATTATGGACGGGGTGTTTGTGCCGAATATCTCCTTTGGTTTTCCTGTATTAAATGCCATCCGAAAGCATGCTACGAAGCCGCTGGATGTGCATCTGATGATCGCGGATGCGGATAAGTACCTCCAGGCATTCCGTGATGCCGGCGCCGCGAATCTCTCTGTTCATATTGAAGCATGTTCTCATCTTCACCGTACAATTCAGGAGATACGCTCTCTCGGAATGAAAGCCGGTGTGGCTATTAATCCCCACACGCCTGTGAGTAGCCTTGAATCGATCCTCAGCGAGCTGGATCTGGTGATTGTAATGAGTGTAAATCCGGGCTTCGGCGGACAAAAATTTATTGATTCAACGTTTAAGAAAGTCAGCGTACTGCGCGAAATGATCAAAGTCTCCGGATCAAAGGCACTCATAGAAGTAGATGGTGGAGTGAGCCTGGAAAATGCACCGCTGCTCCTGAAAGCGGGGGCCGATGCGCTGGTAGCCGGTAATACCGTTTTTGCCTCGGCCGACCCTGTGAAGACGATCGGGGCTCTAAAGTCGTCCTGACCTCATGCTTCGTTTCCTTACTTACCTGGTATTGTTTCTTCCCTTTGTTCTTACGGCACAACTTCCGGACACAGAGATATGGCTCATCGCACTGGAGGATTCAGCCGGCCGACCCGTACTCCGGCACCCTTTAAATATTACAAGCCGGGTAGGTTATGATAATCAGCCTTCCTTCAGTCCTGACAGTAAAAGTATCTTCTATTCATCCGTTCAGGATACACAGGCTGATATTTATAAGTATGATATACGGTCGAAGAAAACATCCCGTTTAACTTTTACGCCGGAAAGTGAATATTCCCCAACTGTGATGCCCGGTGCGCAGTACTATTCCGTTGTAAGAGTGGAGATGGACTCTACTCAGCGATTATGGAAGTTTCCTCTCAGTGGAAAGGGTGAACCGGTATTGGTAATGGAAAAGATCAAGGGTGTGGGATATCATGCATGGCTGAAACAGGACAGCGTAGCTGTTTTTCTTCTGACGGAGCCCTTCAGCCTGCAAACTTGCCACACCGGAAAGCAGGAGTTAAAGTTTATCTCTGCCAATCCGGGACGGGCCTTTGCGCGTTTGCCCATGTTCAATTTTATTTACCTGGAAAAACAAAATTCACAAAGTATTCCGGATACCATTCACCTGTATTCTTCTGCTTCCGGAAAAGTCTATGCCAATATCCCGGCGCTCAGCGGTGCGGAAGATTTTGCTGTTGTTACATTCTGGGATGAAAAGAAAAATCCTTTTAACGCGGTATTCATGTGCAGCGGGTCGGTTGTCTATATGCAGTGGATCGGAGAAAAAAGTAAGAAGTGGCTTCCTGTGGGAGACCTTTCCGGGATGGGGATTAGCCATATTACCCGGGTAGCCGTGAGCCCCGACCGAAAGTGGATCGCAGTTGTATCGAATCATAAGAAATGAATACTGGCCACAGACCGGATGTTTCGGGAGAAAAGCCGGGGTACGATGCGACCCGGGAAGGGGAGGAAGAGCGCCGGTTTTGGCCACTGGGAGTTACCATCCTTCGTGGTTTTTTCTTTTTATTAGCTATTTCCTTTACTTGTGCCTCCCTGATCTATGTGCATTCGGGAAATGAAATGAATGCCAATATCATCTTCGGAGCATGTATCACCGGTATGCTGGTGATCACAATAGCCGGATGGTTGAGAGGTACTGTTTTCGATGCCATCCTGATGATGCTGATAACCCTTGTAATGCTTTCACTGATCCGATTCGAGTATATGGATGATATCGGCCTGCTGCGGAATCCCGAATCTGTTCGTGATAGCGTGTCAGTGTCTTCCTTACCTCAGGATGATTCTGCACGTAGCGTACGGTTTCTTGATGCCAGAGTGGTGATCTCCGATACCTTAATTGTCAGTGAGTGGGTAGATGACTACCGTTCGTACCTCGTGATTGCACCGGTTTATGACACATGGCGCGATACCCTGCGTGGAGATAGTACCTATGGGTTCGCAGTGGGATATAGTTTTGAAGAAGATCACGTTTCTCTCATCTCCTCATGGGAGGATACCTGCCGCAGTGCCAGTATTTTGCGGGACGATTACAGCCGAGATCAATACCTTCCCCTGATTGAGAACTGGACCACGCGTTCCGGTCGCGGAGTGGTTAGTAATCCGGTGCTTCTGAATTTCACCTGTACCCCGCCTCTTAATAACGGCGAAGCGACCTGGGAGCTGCTGGCGGTTTTTTTCGGACTTATAATTCCCTGGATAGTGATTATAAGTATTGTCAGGGGCATTTCGGCACTGGTGCGAAAGAACTAATCACTTTTCCAGGTATTCTTCCCACAGGATCTGCAGGTAGCTCTTTCCCTCCTTTAGTAAAGTCATGCGCCGCCCGGCACTCGCACTACGGTCTCTCCAAAGATCCTTCATTGCAGGTGACCATACCACATGCTCTCCGGGACGGATCCATCCGAAGCCGTCAGTGTTCTCAAAGAAGGCAAACTCCGGTGTATAGGGATTAAAGAGATTCTTGCTCCAGTGAAATTCAGAATAATCAATACCATATTGTGCAAGTAAGGTGGCCGCCAGATCTGTCTGAGAGGATATGCGATGCAGAGTTCTGCCCCTCAGGCTATCGTTCAGAACTTCTCCCCAAAGCAGAAAAGGTATGCGCCGGTATTCTGCCATATATCTTTCCGTACCCTTTGGTGTGCGGTGACTGTGGTCGGAGATAAACACAAAAAGTGTATTGTTGAACCAGGGTTCTTTCCTGGCGCTCTCTATAAACTTCTTCAGTTCCTGATCGAAATAGTGTACAGAATGTACATAGCGGGATTCTTCATGTTCTCCCGTGTAGGGAGCGGCAACAGGCGGATGATCATATGGTGAGTGTGTGCTGCCTGTAAACAGGGTGTTGAACCAGGGTGATGGAGAGGATTGACATACCTTCAGCAATTCGCGGAACATCTCTCCGTCGTGAATGCCTAACTTTCCCCTTGGAAGTCCGGGAAAATCACGCGATTCAAGAACCCTGTCAAATTCGTTCCACATCATGTACGCGCGGATATTACCATAGGTAAGTTCACCTCCGAAAAGAAAGGTGCTGTGGAATCCTACTGCTTTCATTTTTTTATTCAACGAAGGCAGCATGCCGAATTTGTCAGGTTGTGAAGTAATCGAAACATGAGGTTGTGCGGGAAATCCGCTGAAAATGCTGCTCATGCCCTGATCGCTGAGATTACCGGAAGCATAGAGACTGTCGAAGAGAAGCCCCTCCCGGCATAATTGGTCAAAGTAAGGTGTAATCCCGTCAATGCCACCCAGGGCTCCCACAACTTCCGAGGATATTCCTTCCATGATGATCAGTACTATATTCGGGTGCTCTTTATTCAGGATAAATTGTGTGCTGTCCCTTTCGGTCTGATGTATTTTCTGTACCGTTTGTTCCGCATCCGGATAAAAGTGAAAGGAGTTGGACATCATGACTTTTCTGTTTTCCATGATGCCGGACATGAGCTGCCAGGTGGTGTTGGTGGCTGCAACATTCAGGAACTGGTTCTTAGAGAAATAAACATCACTGACCTGCACCGGAATGGGAGCCCAGCCGCCCCGTATACCGAGAAAGAGCAGGGGGGGTGTAAGAAAAATAAAGAGCGCCGGCAGTAAGTAAGACCGGGGGGCGGTTCCTGCCTCGTGGTCTTGACGGTAACGGTGAATTTTGTTTATGATCAGGTGAGTAGCCAGGCCTACAACAGACAGAACAAGAACGGAGGCCAGGAGAAAGGAGGTACGTACGGTTTCCAGCGCCTCTGCAGGATGTTCCAGAAACAGTATAGCCCTTACATTCACCTTTACTCCCCACTCCGCATAGAGTTCTAAATCAGCGAGGCTTAGAGCTGACGTGATTAGAGCTGCCAGAATGAAATAAACGCGGAGAATTGAGAGGAGAAAATCCTTGCAGATAAACAAATAAAATGAAAGTAAAATAAAGGGAAGGCACAGCAAATATCCGGTCATGGAAATATCATGCACCAGACCATAAAAAAACGCCCCGGCAATTTCAGTCCCGCGGGAATCCGATGCCATACCAAAATGACACAGAACGAAGAGCAGGCGCTGGATGGAAAAAACACCCATCCAGAAGAGGAGATAAACAAATAAAATACGAATGACCCGCCTTAACATACCCAAAGTTATTAAAACTGTCTGATTTACTGATAGTTCTGACTGACCTACCCTCCTTATTTTTATAGTAACTTTGTCGCTTCATGAAGGTTTCAGCCTCGGTTTATTCGAACAAAAAGAAGTCGCTGCGGGATCTAGTGCGGGAACTGGATGAATTCATTGTGGACTTCCTTCACATGGACTGTAACGATGAGCCCGCCGTATTCGATGATATACGAGAAATCCGGGAATTCAGCAAAACGCCGATTGACCTCCACATCATCACCTCTGATCCTGAAAAGTATTTTGATGGTATTCGCGAAACCCGACCGGAGCTCGTCACCTTCCAGTATGAAAATTTGAAAAAGGGGTGGAATATTCCTTCTGACCTTGGTTGCCGCCTTGGTCTGGCTATCGTCAGCGATACACCGGTCTCCGTTTTTGAACCGGTGGCAGCTCGTTTTGATTTCATCCTGTTCATGACCACCACACCAGGAAAAAGCGGTGGAACCTTTAATAAGGAGAATTTCGCCAAGATCCGGGAGTTCAGGAAAAGATTCCCGGACAAAAAAGTACATGTGGATGGTGGAGTAACCGCTGATATTTCTTTCGTGCTTCGCAATATGGGCGTGTATGCAGCGGTTTCGGGATCCTACCTTGTTAATTCGGAAGGCATGGGAAACGCGATGCATAACCTTCGCAGCAATTATTATGTTCCGTCAGGAACGCATGTGAAAGATTTTATGTTGGGAAATGGAGAAGTTCCGAGAATTACCGAATCAGCAGGATTGATGGAGATACTTAAAAGCATTGAAGAGTTCAATTTGGGATTTACCAATGTGGTGAATGCCGGCGGAGAACTGCTCGGGCTCATCAGCAACGCAGATGTCCGGAGAGGGATTTTAAAGAATCCGGGAAAGGTAGAGAGCCTGAAAGCGTCGGATATGATCAATCGAAATCCTGTGTGCGCACATTCCGAAATGCTGATAGGAGAAATGCTGGAAATGATCCGCAATACCGGCGCCAGTATCCTCTACCTGCCGGTGGTAGGGCGAGGCAAAAAGCTGGAGGGAGTTGTTTCATTCACCAATCTTATTAAAGGAGAATAATATGATCATTCGTCTTCAATCGAACATGAGCGATGCCCGTGTGGAGGAACTGGGAAAAGAGTACCGTGTGATCGCGGTAAAAGATACGGATGGCTGGTTGCTGGTGTCTCCCACGAAAATGAAGGAAGTGCCGGAAGGACTAAAAAAGCACACAAAGGAGTTTTTTGTATTCCAGGATGATATTCAGCTGGCCAGCAAGAAATTTATTAATGGAACACGGGAAGTCAGGATTGGCAAGGAACTCAAGATCGGCGGCACAACAAGGAATACATTAATGATCACAGGCCCTTGTTCGGTAGAATCGGAAGAACAACTGGATGCTTCAGCGCAGCTGTGTGTTAAATTGGGAGTAAAGGTGCTCCGGGCCGGAGCGTTCAAGCCCAGAACTTCTCCTTATACATTTCAGGGAATGGGAGTGGAAGGACTGAAGCTGCTGGATAAAATGAGAAAAAAATACGGGCTGTATATTATATCGGAGGTACGTGACAGTACACATGTTCAGGATATTATTGAGTTCGCAGATATTATTCAGATCGGGGCGAAATCCATGTATGATCATGGTATTCTCAAAGCGAGCGCAAGGGCAGGAAAACCGGTACTGCTCAAGCGGGGTTTTGGAACTACACTGCAGGAGTTTGTTCAGGCAGCGGAGTTCATTCTTTCGGGTGGAAATCCGGACGTGATTTTATGTGAGCGTGGCCTCCGGACATTTGAGACCAAAACCCGTTTCACACTGGATCTTTGTGGTGTGGCGTGGCTCAAGGAGCACGTCAATCTTCCTATCATTCTCGATCCGTCGCATGCAATCGGTTATGCGTATGGTGTACCCGATCTTACCCGTGCCTGCCTCGCCATGGGCGTTGATGGCCTTCTGATCGAAACGCATCCCACACCGGAAAAGGCACTCTCGGATGCTTCGCAACAGCTGAATTTTGATCAATTCACACAATTATACCGCTCCCTGCCTCCGCTGGCAGCTGCGATCGGAAGACAAATCATCTGATGGACTATTTGAAGAAAAATCTGCAATGGCTGATTGAAAAAGGAAGGCTCGACAGCGGGAAGCTGGCCGCAGACCTTTCTCTCCCAACTTCCTCGATCGTAAAAGCAGACGTCAGATATATTGAAAACTGGCTTCGCATTGCGGAACTGAGCGGATTTTCCCTCGATATTCTGGCACATATTGATCTCTCCGCACGCGACATGGCTTCAGGGAAGGGAATAAAATTGCTCACCCTGGATGTGGATGGTGTAATGACAGAGGGCGGGATGTTTTACAGTGAAGACGGGAATGAATATAAGCGGTTTAATACCCGCGACGGAATCGGAATCCGCCTGGCCCTGGCAGCTGGCGTTAAGGTCGGATTTATATCGCACGGAAAAAATAACGGATTGATTAGTTCCCGTGCAAAACACCTTGGAGTTGATCTTGTTTATACAGGCAAGGATAGCAAACTCGGTATAATCGGGGAATGGGCGAAACAAGCCGGACTGGGATTAGAGGCTTGTGCACATGTTGGAGATGATATCAACGACCTGGAGGTGATGGATAAGGTTGGCTTGAGTGCATGCCCCGCGGATGCCGTAGACATCATGAAGAAGCATGCGCGTGTTGTTTTGAGGAAAAAGGGCGGCGAAGGCTGTGTGAGAGAATTTATTGAATCGTATCTCGTATGAACGGAATCTCACGGAAGTGGTTCATCATGGCTTCTTTATCCGGTGCAGCGGCGGTCGGATTAGGTGCTTTCGGGGCACACGGACTCAAAGGGGTATTGACAGATTACGGTCTGGCGATCTGGGAGAAAGCCGTATTGTACCAGTTTGTTCACACCATCGGAATTGCAATCGTTGGGGTTGTTCTAACCATTGAAGGGTGGGAGAAAATAAGATGGGCCGGCTGGTTCTGGATGGTGGGTATAGTCCTTTTTTCCGGGTCACTGTATCTGCTCGCACTGAAGGATCATTTCCAGTGGATAAAGACAGGAGTGCTCGGACCGATTACGCCCTTAGGAGGACTTTGTTTCATTGCCGGATGGCTAATGTTTTTTGTAGCGGCAGTATCCGGGAAAAAATCAAAATGATATGACAACATACGAACGTTACAGGAGTTTTATGCGGAAGATAGCGGATCTGAATTACGCTTCCGCCGTGCTGAACTGGGATCAGGAGTGTTATATGCCGGAAGGAGGTGCCGCATTCAGGGCACAACAGCTTTCCACCCTTGCGGGTATGGCCCATGATCTGTGTGTGAGCGATGAACTGGGCGAGTGTTTAGCCAAACTTGAGAAAGAAAGCAACCTTACGGCCATAGAAAGAAAGAATGTGGAATGGACCATGAAGGATTTCCGCCGCCATAAAAGGTATACAACAGTATTTGTTGAGGAAATGAGTCATGCGGTCTCCGAGGCGTTCCAGTCCTGGCAAAAAGCCAAAGAGCAAAAGAAATTCTCCCTTTTCGCCCCGCGCCTTGAGAAACTGCTGGATCTGAAAAGGAAAGAGTGTGAACTTCTGGGATATAAGGATCATCCCTATGATGCCATGTTGGATCTGTATGAGCCGGGCGCAACAACTGCCGGCCTGAATAAGTTATTCGGCGACGTTCGGAAAGAGCTCGTAGGTTTTGTAAGGGAGATTAATAGCTGTCCTCCGCCGGAAGACGCATTCATGTTCCGAACCTTCGCAAAAGACAAGCAGTGGGATTTCGGCCTTACCTTGCTCAAGCAGATGGGATTTGATTTTAATTCGGGCCGTCAGGACATCTCTTCCCATCCCTTCACCACAAATTTTAGCCCGCAGGATGTTCGGGTTACAACAAGAATCAATGAAAAGGATCTTCATGAAATGATCTGGTCCTGTGTTCATGAGGGAGGGCATGCACTCTATGAGCAAGGCTTGCCGGAAGAACAATATGGCCTGCCCTGCGGAGAATATATCTCACTGGGCATCCATGAATCACAATCCAGGCTCTGGGAAAATAATGTGGGAAGATCGCTTGCATACTGGAGGCATCACTTTCCCAGACTGAAGGAACTTTTCCCCCTGGAGTTGGGGAAGGTGAATGTGGTGGATTTCTATAAGGCCATGAATCTTGTAAAGCCCTCTTTAATCCGTACCTCGGCGGATGAACTCACATACCATTTTCATGTGATGGTGCGTTTCGAAATTGAGAAGGAACTTATAGAGGGAAAACTGAAGGTCTCCGACCTGCCGGACAAGTGGAACGCCCGGTATATGGAATACCTTGGGGTTAAAGCAGAGAACGACAGTCTGGGTGTTCTTCAGGATATTCACTGGAGTCATGGCAGTTTTGGCTATTTTCCTACTTATTCTCTGGGCAGCTTTTATGCCGCTCAGTTTTTCCGCCAGGCATGTAAAGAGATTATTGGTTTGGAGAAAAAAATCGAGGACGGAAATCTGAACGACCTTCTGAATTGGTTGAGAGAAAAGATTCACCGTCACGGGAAGTTCTTTACTGCTTCAGAGCTCTGTCTCAGGATCACAGGAGAGGAACTGAACTTTAAATACTTTATGGAGTATGCCCGGAAAAAGTATGGAGAGATTTATGAATTGCGATCCGTTTCTGCTTGATATTCAATATATTAAACTTTTTGGCTCAGAATTTGAAAAACACTATAAAACGATATTTATGAAATGGCTAATCTTCTTCTTCGTGCCCCTCTGCCTGCTGCTGGTGTCCTGCAAGGGCGAACAAAAAGTTACCCAAAAGGAAATTGTGCAGACCCCTCCTCCTCCTCCTCCCCCTCCCTCGGGTGGATCTGAAGATGCTACAAACGAACCGGTAAACTATCGTTTGGTGCTGAGCTTCTATTCCATAGGAAGCGGGATTGATAACGCCCATCATGAGAAATGGGTAGAGTTGCTTAATAAGCACAGTCCGGTACTGCTGTATGATAAGGCCGGATGGGGCAGGGAAGGTGAGGTGGATTATTGTTTGATGCTGAAGGAACTGAAGCCGGACGAGCAGGTGAAGTTTATAGCCAGTGTTAAGGAATTGCTCGTCAAATGTGAATGGGTTCACATCGAAGAATACAAGCCCTGCAAGAATAAAAAGTAGGCAGAATCACGCTGGTTTTACCCCCTGTAAGCTATTAGTTTGCAGGGGTTTACAATTTATTAACAGGGACTTAAGTCCGTCTTCAATTTGGTTAACTTCGCAGCACTTTCAAGGCACATTCACTTAAACCTATGGGCACATGATCGAATCAGGATTGAAGGCAGAAAAGGCAAACCTGGCAGAGCTGGGACTTGGCGAAGTGGCTACTGCATGGTGGAATCTTACTCCGGCGGAACTGGTTGAAAAAACACTTCTTTCAGGGCAGGGAACACTGGCCGACAGCGGAGGACTGGTAGTGGACACAGGCGAGTTCACCGGGAGATCGCCCAAGGACAAGTTTGTGGTGATGGACGATGTGACCCGTGACACAATATGGTGGGGGGATGTGAATTTCAAATTTGACCGCGAGAAGTTTGATACCGTTTACGGAAGGGTGTGTGAGTATTTTGCAGGGAAGGAAGTGTTTGTACGCGATTCCTATGCTTGTGCAGATCCCAAATACCGGCTTAATATCCGGGTAGTCACAGAATTGCCATGGAGTAATCTGTTTGCGAACAATCTGTTTCTGCGTCCGACCGAAAAGGAAATAAAGAACTTCAAACCCGACTGGCACATCATCTGTGCCCCCGGATTTAAAGCTGATCCCAGAGTGGATGGCACACGCCAACACAACTTTGCCATCCTGAATCTTTCCAAGCGGATCATTCTGATTGGCGGAACTGCCTACACGGGAGAAATCAAAAAGGGAATATTTACACTGCTGAATTATATTCTTCCTCATGAGAAGGGCGTGCTCTCCATGCATTGTTCTGCCAACATTGGAAAGAAAGGCGATACCGCTATTTTCTTCGGACTTTCGGGTACCGGCAAGACCACTCTTTCTGCAGATCCGGAGCGGGGACTGATTGGTGATGATGAACACGGTTGGGCAGATGGCTCCATTTTCAATTTCGAGGGAGGATGTTATGCAAAGTGCGTAGATCTTTCCAGAGAGAAGGAACCCCAGATATGGGATGCGATCAAATTCGGCGCGTTGGTGGAGAATACCGGATATATCCCGGGAACACGTTCCGTTGATTTTACGAATATAAGCAAGACTGAAAACACAAGGGTAGCCTATCCTATCCACCATATCGGTAACGCTGTAGAACCCAGTGTGGGTGGAGATCCGAAGAATATTTTCTTTCTCACCTGCGACGCATTTGGTGTTCTGCCGCCAATATCTAAACTCGACCCCGGACAAGCCATGTATCACTTCATCAGTGGTTATACCGCTAAGGTGGCTGGAACCGAAATGGGAATTACGGAACCAACTTTGACTTTTTCTGCCTGCTTTGGAAAAGCATTTCTTCCTCTTCATCCGGCACGGTATGCAGAACTTCTTGGAAAAAAACTAAAAGATCATAAAGTGAATGTGTGGCTGGTGAATACCGGATGGACCGGTGGCTCATATGGAGTGGGAAGCCGCATTAAACTCAGTATTACCCGCGCGCTCATTACCGCAGCACTGGAGGGTAGTCTGGAGAAAGCACAATTCAAAACACTCCCTGTATTCAATCTTTCGTATCCCACGTCTTGTGCCGGCGTTGCCGCTGAGATCCTGAATCCCAGAGACACCTGGAAGGATAAAGAGGCTTATGATACAAAAGCCAACTCTCTGGCAGCGGCATTTGTTAAGAATTTTGCCCAGTACGCAGAGGGAACCGGTAAAGAAATACTGGATGCTGCTCCTGTTGTGGCCGAAAAAGTAGGATGAGTCTTTTCTTCGTCCCCGGGATTTCCGGAGATCGCATTCAGCTGGATCGTGATGAATCGCGACACCTGGTGCGTGTACTTCGCTTCAAATCCGGCGATGCCGTAAAGGTGACGGACGGGAAGGGAACATTGTATCATTGTATTCTTCTGAGTGATTCTGCTTCGGGTTGTGAACTGCTCATCGACTCCACAGAGTCACATGAGGAACCCGGGCCTTTTCTCGCCCTGGCGGTAGCACTAACAAAGAACCGGGAACGGACGGAATGGCTGATCGAAAAAGCCGTGGAAATAGGAATTCAGGTTTTTATTCCTATGATGTGCAGGCATTCGGAGCGTGAGTTGCTTAACCGAGACCGTACAGAGCGTATCATGGCATCTGCCATGAAGCAAAGTCTTCGGTATCACCTTCCCACATTGGCCCCGCTCACCCCATTCGAAGAGGTAGTAAAACTTTTTCCGCAGCGACGCAGGATCATCGCACATGCCGGGGCAAAACAGTCAATGAACCGGATTCTTCCCGCCGGCGAAGATGCATTGATCCTCATCGGACCTGAAGGTGATTTTTCAACGGATGAATTGGCAACAGCCAATGCCGAAGGCTTCATCTCTGCTCATCTGGGGAAAGCCCGGCTTCGCACTGAAACCGCGGCGCTGACTGCCGTGGCCGCCTTTGCCATGATACAGTAATTTCTCTTTTGTAACTTTGAACATGCGCACACTGATCATCTTGCTTGCCATGCTGCTCACCGGGTTGGCGTTTAGGGCACCCACTTACCAGATAGCCCGTGTAAAATATAGTGGGGGAGGTGACTGGTATGTGGGTCCGACGGCTCTTCCTAATCTGATGGAATTTTGCAACAAGAACCTGGGAACTAATTTCGGTCCTGAGGAAGCCATTGTTGAAGTGGGCGGCAAGGATCTGTTCAACTATCCCTTCCTCTTCATGACAGGACATGGAAACGTAATATTCAACAACCAGGAGGCTGATAATCTGAGGAAGTACCTCCTCGGCGGCGGTTTTCTATATATCAATGACAGTTATGGAATGGAAAAGTTTATCCGTCCCCAGATGAAAAAAGTGTTCCCTGAACTGGATTTTGTGGAACTTCCGTTTTCCCATCCTATCTACCACCAGAAGTTTGACTTTCCGGGCGGACTTCCGAAAATCCATGAGCACGATGGTAAGCCGGCGCAGGGATTCGGATTGGTGTATGAAGGCCGGGTTGTTTGCTTTTTTGCTTATGAATCTGATATTGG
The DNA here is from genome assembly GCA_020852255.1 of Bacteroidia bacterium. Classification (NCBI taxonomy): domain Bacteria; kingdom Pseudomonadati; phylum Bacteroidota; class Bacteroidia; species Bacteroidia bacterium. Next base: position 46,640 of record JADZBD010000023.1, read on the forward strand.
TGACGGATGGGAAGATCCTGAAGTGCACAAAGATCCCGAAGAAAAAAGAACCAAGGCACTCCAGATGGGAGCGAATTTGGTTCAGTATGCCATGATGGGGAGCGGGAAATCTTCAGACTAACCTGAGTAATCAGTGTTTGGGTGGAACTGTAGACGGCTGTTCCAGGCTGATTCTCACTTCCTTTCCGGTCAGACTGTCAATGATCACACGTTCCGGCTTTTCCGTAAAGACAATGCTTTTCTTCTTTTTTTCGTCCACCGTCTTTTTTTCAGAATTCTGTGTATTGACAGCTCCGGGATCAGAGGAGTGAGTGGATTTCCTGTTCTCCTGAGCCCAAATGAGGGCCGGAAATAAAAAGACAGATATATAAAATACGTTTTTCATAGATCTATTCCATAATGATCAGAGAACGGTTTGCGTTCGTTTGTGTAGCGGCATTGATGTGGATCGTATTAGCTACCAGCGACTGGTAATTCCAGTCAATAGAGATGGTAACCGGAACACTGGGCGTTACACTTAAGGGTACAAAAAAGGAACCCGCCCATGCATTACATGAACCATCCCAGTCATCATATTCGCCCACAATTGGCGCGCAGCCTTTGCCATTCTGAGGTGTTCCATTCACAAGCAGGCGAAAAATACAGAATTGCCCGGGGCTGACGGTTCCGGAATAAGTTCCTGAAGCTGAGAATGAAACAAATACAACCGGCTTGGTGGGAGTGAAGGTGATTGTCATTTGGGAAAGTGCAGCTGCCCCGGAATTCGCTGCCCTGTTCACGTCTGTTGTTCCGGCTGCATAGTAGAAGTTAGCAACCCCCGTAGGTCCTGTCGGCCCTGTAGCTCCATTAGCACCGGTAGGTCCCGTTGGCCCGATGGGTCCCTGTGGTCCTTGAGCTCCCTGTGGACCCTGAGGTCCTGTTGGTCCTTGTGCACCGGTAGGTCCCGTTGGGCCGATAGGTCCCTGAGGTCCTGTTGGTCCTTGTGCACCGGTAGGTCCCGTTGGGCCGATAGGTCCCTGAGGTCCTGTTGGTCCTTGTGCACCGGTAGGCCCAGTTGGTCCGATGGGTCCCTGAGGTCCTGTTGCTCCGGTAGGTCCTTGGGCTCCGGTTGCTCCCTGAGGTCCCGTGGCTCCTGTTGCACCATTGGCACCCGTTGGGCCTGTAGGTCCCTGTGCTCCTGTGGCTCCATTCGGACCGGTAGGACCGGTTGGTCCTGTGGCTCCGTTTCCTCCGGCCCGGCACAAATTCACCCATTGTCCGGGAACGGTCTGATAGAACATGTAACAATTGGTATCCGTATCAAATACGATCAGAGAATTGGCAGGGGTTGTAATCGCCAGACGCTGCACCGCTGTCATCCGCGGTATAAGAAGTCCTTTGTTGCTGGAAAGAATTTCAAGAATGGCCGTCGCATCCGGTGTGTTTGTGCCTATTCCTACGTTGTCTTGTGAAAATGATCCCAGACTAATCGTCAGGAATGCTAAAGAGAGAAGTAGTTTGAACATGCTAGAACGTGTTAAAGACCCGCAAATATAATTAAAAGACCTGAATAATTTCGTCTCAGGAGTCATCCGTCCGTCAGCGAATCACACTAACATGACCAACGTACTGATGCAGAAGTTTGAAATTATCCTTAAGTACTACCTTCCAAACGTAAACGTCCTCTTGCACTATTGAACTACCGGTATTGTCTACCCGCCCGTTCCATCCCAGCGTAGGATTCGTGGTGTTAAAAATCAGATTTCCCCAACGGTCGTAAATATATAGTTCATAGGATGTGTTATCCCAGTGAACGCCTTCCGGCAACCAAACATCATTGTAGCCATCATTGTTGGGCGTAAAAGCATTGGGTGCGTAAAAAGTAAAGTCGGGTTTGATCTCCACCACTTGCGTAATGCTGTCCAGGCAACCCTCCGGACTGGTAACAACCAGCGTTACCTGGTAGAAACCGCTGTCTGTGTAGGTATAGGATGGATTCTGACTTGTGGAAGTGCCATTAACCTGATCAAAAGGATTCAGTGTCCAGAACCATGTGTTTGCATTGATCGAAAGGTCCGTAAAGAACACCTGAGAATTGAGTACTGTAGCGTTGGTTGGACTCCAGCTGAAATTCGCCACAGGATTTGAGAACACAGTGACCATGCCGTTCGTTGTTGCACTGGCAGTACAGCCGTTTGCGTCAGTTACTGTTAAAGTGACATCATAGGTGCCCGCAGAGTTAAAGCAGATCGGTCCGGGATTCTGTCCAGTGGCGGTGGAAGGTGTACCACCCTGGAAAGACCAGTTGAAGCTGGTACCTGTACTGGTGCTGCTAAAGCTTGTACAGAACGCGGGGCTTTCGCATCCGGAAGGATCAGGGGTACTCATATTTACAGTCGGTGGTGTATTTACCGTAATAGTTACCGTGCCGGTTGCGGATGGTGTTGTGCAATTGTCTGTAACAGTCACGGTGTAGGTAGTGGTGATGGTAGGACATGCCTGAACAGAATTCCCGTTCATATTTCCGGGCATCCAGGTGTAAGTGTATGGTCCACCGTTTCCGCCCATTCCAAGTGCGTTAAGGGTGGTACAGGCACCCGGACAGACACTTGCCGCTACCGAACTGGCGTTTACTGAGAGTGGCGGTCGGACCGTTACTGTAACCGTAGTTGTTACGGTACAATTATTCGCGTCGGTAACAAGAACGGTGTAGGTTGTGGTTGCGGTAGGACAAACATTTACAGATGTTCCCTGCTGGTTCACCGGCTGCCAGTCAATGACAGGAACTCCGGTACCTCCTGCAACAGTTGCGGTAAGCGTGGTACAGGCTCCTGCGCAAATGGTGACAGAGGGAATGTTTGCAATCGTCAGCTGCGGAGGCTGAGTAATTGTAACAATAGCGGTATCTGTACAACCGTTCGCATCGGTAACCAAAACGGTATAAGTACCTGCGCAAAGTCCGGAAGCACTGGCCAGAGTTCCGCCAGAAGGAGACCACATGTAATTGAAAGGACCTGTTCCGCCCACAACGGCACATGTAGCCGCTCCGTCACAATAACCAAAGCAGGTGACCACGTTGAAGTTAGAAATCGAAACCTGAACGCCGGCGTTGTTCGCAACGTTTACACAGGCAGAATCAGTGCAGCCATTTGCATCCGTAACGATCACGCAATAGGTTCCGGAATTAATGTTATTTACAGTGGAGGTGGTATAACCGCCGGGGGTCCATGCATAAGAGTATGGTCCTACTCCGCCACTGGCGATAACATTCATGCTTCCGTCGGGCTGACCGCAGTTCGAAGGAGTGGAACTGATGACCAGGTTGATCGCAGAGGGAGAGGAGACGATTGCGGTGTCGGTGGCGGTGCATCCCCAGGCATCGGTTACGGTAACAGTATATGTACCCTGGCAGAGGCCGGTTATGTTTGCACCGGTGGCCGCATTGGACCAGGTGTAACTAAAAGGACCATTACCGCCTGCAACGATGGTTGTGGCCTGGCCGGTGCAGTTACCATTACACAAAGTTGGGAAGCCGGCAGTGGTGAGCGTTAATTGGTTTCCGACAAAAACAGTTACCTGGTCAGTGCCCGTACATCCGTTGGCATCTGTCACAGTAACCGTATAAGTAGTGGTTACAGTTGGATTTGCAGTTGGGTTGGCAATATTAGGGTTGCTCAATCCGGTGGTGGGAGTCCATAGATACTGCACACCGCCTGAAGCATTGAGAATGGTGCTGCCGTTATAACAAATGGTATCATCAGGTCCCGCATTCGCATTCTGCAGGGAAGTAATATTTATTGTTACTGTTGCCGTACCTGAACATACTCCGTCGGATACTGTCACTGTATAGGTAGTGGTGACGGTGGGCGTAGCAATGGGATTGGCAATGTTGGGGTTATTTAAGAAAGTTGCAGGCGACCAGCTGTATGAAATCGCTCCTACGGCTGAGGCGTTCAGCTGCACCTGCTGCCCGGAGCAGATGGTGGTAGATGCCGGGTTCACGTTCACCGCCAGAGTGTTCACATTAACGGTAACCTGGTCGGTCACGGTTACTGTGGAATTATTACAGTTAGTATGGGTAACCACTGCAGTATAGGTAGTAGTTACCGTCGGGCAAACGTTAATGGTTAGTCCTGTACCGATCAGGGTGGGGCCATTATACCAGGATACGGTATAAGTGGCAGCTCCGGCAGGGGTGTATCGCCTTCCTTCGTTGTTGGCAGTCCACTGGGTCGGGCTGTTTCTTCCGGGAACAACAGTTGCCAGCGTTCCGGCAGCGTTATGTAATCCCTGTATGGCTTTTCCACCATTCCATCCGGCACAAAGTGGTTTTACGTTTAAAAAATTATCAATGATGTTGGTTGTTTCATAGAGTACAATCTGCTGCGTAGCCGGTGTTCCGCAGGAATACATTGGAACCTGGTACCAGGATACCACCAAACGGCGGCAAGGTGTGGCCCCATAAACCTGGTAGCGAACCTGTCCTCCAACACCCGGATTTATATCCTGCCAGGGCCCCATGATACAATTTCTCGGCGATGAACCTGAAGCATCAGGAATTGGATTCGTGATCACCCAGGTGGAGGTGGTGGCACTGAATCCTACCCACCCATTGGAGCCAATAACAAAAGTGTTGTAAACCGTACCGTAATAACAGAAAGGAAAGGGCAAGGGTATTAAACCGGTCTGGGAATCATCCGTAAGGGCCACTGCGGTACCCACGTTGAAGGGGTCCGGGGCGTAGGGTATGATTGCCTGCGTATAGCTGGTGGTTTGATTACTGGGAACCGGAGTTGCGGTTAACGTAGTGCAGTTTGGAGCACAAATCGTTACATCCGGTCCTGCATTCACGGTAACACATGTTTGTGCTACACCCAAAGAGGAATAAAGTAGCACAACAGAAAGAACAATCAGGGGCCTTAACATTTCTTCTTTTTCTTAACTTAGCAAACGTGTTTCTCCTATAAGACCCTAATAATCAATACAAAGTTGCATATTTATTCTGAAATAAGGTGCTTCGGCAAAGACATTTATTTCTTCGACTGAATCATGTTTTTTAACGATTAAAGACCAAAAATGATTACAGCGATCAGGGATTGGTTTGAGGTGCATGCCTTCGGGGTATGTACCTGGTTGGGAGGAAAACTGGGGATCCGGACCACCCGGATCAGGATGTATTTTATATATCTCACGTTTTTTACAGTGGGTTCGCCCATCCTTATCTACTTCATGCTTGCCTTTTTATTGGAACACCGGGAGTATTTTCGTCCCCTGCGTACCCGGCGCAAAACAGTTTGGGATATTTAAACCCTGTCCTTGACCAAGAGCCTCAAACATTTTCACAAGTTTTATATTGCTGTCGGGCTGCTATTGCTGATTGTGGTTATCGGCATTTCAGGATACATGATCATTGAGGATTTCTCCTTCCTGGATGCTCTTTATATGACAATCATTACAGTGGCTACAGTTGGTTTCCGGGAGGTCCATCCGTTGGGCGATGGGGGAATGATTTTCACGGTGATTCTCATCATCATAAGTTTTGGTACATTCGCCTATGCCATTACTTCGCTGACAACGTATGTAATGGATGGAGAGTTCAACAGGTATTTTCAGGAAAGGAAAATGAGTAAAGCCATAGATGCTCTGGAGGGTCATGTGATTATTTGTGGTTACGGCCGTAACGGCCGCCAGGCAGCACATGTATTAAAAAAGCACGACAAGCGATTTGTTGTGATTGAGAGCAAGAAGGAGTTAACGGAATCACTGACCCACCGGTATACTGATCTGGTAATTTGCGAGGATGCCACCAAAGATGAAACGCTGGAGAAAGCCGGAATCCGCAAAGCAAGCGCACTCATTACCACCTTGCCCATGGATGCGGATAATCTGTTCATTGTTTTATCTGCACGGGCGCTGAATCAGGGGTTGTGTATTATCAGCAGGGCGTCGGATGACAATTCTGATAAAAAACTGAAGACGGCTGGCGCGAACAATGTGATCATGCCGGACAGAATAGGCGGCGCACACATGGCCTCCCTTGTGCTTAAACCGGACGTTATTGAGTTTATTGATGTGATCACAGGTCAGGGGGGCGATACCATCAACCTCGAGGAAATTACATTTGATAACCTGCCGGAGCATTTACGCAATCACAGCATTAAGGATCTGGAAGTACGCAACCGCTCAGGTGCGAATATCATTGGCTTCAAGACGGGCTCAGGCGACTATGTCATTAATCCCTCAGCCGAAACAAAGATTATCCCCGGTGCTAAATTGTTTGTCCTCGGAACTTCGGAGCAGATCAGGAAGCTGAGAGAAATTCTTTCCTGAGTATGCTGCATGGCAAGAGGGTGCTGATTACCGGATCAAACGGGCTGCTGGGTCAAAAGCTGGTCTATCGTTTGCTTGACGAAGGGCATAAGAACATTCATGCATGTGCACGTGGTGAAAACAGGTTACTGAGAACCGGGGGGTACGAGTTTCATTCCCTGGATATCGGAAATGCTAAAGAAGTGATGAATGCCTTTAGCAGTGTTTTGCCGGATGTAGTCATCAATACGGCCGCAATGACGAATGTGGATGCCTGCGAAACAGAGAAGGAGGCCTGCGACTACGCTAATGTTACTGGTGTGGAGAACCAGCTGATGGCCCTTTCGGCTCTGCGCGGATCGCATCCGGGGTATGAGCCGCACTATATTCATCTTTCCACTGATTTTGTTTTCGATGGTGCAGCCGGACCTTACAGCGAGGAGGATTCACCGAACCCCTTGTCCTATTACGCTCTTTCTAAATGGAAGGCGGAACAGCTGATCAGTACCAGCGGCGTCAGATGGGCCATTGCCCGAACCATTATCATTTACGGTGTAACGGATAATATGAGCCGCAGTAATGTGGTGCTATGGGCGAAACAATCGCTCTCCGCAGGACAAACCATCCGTGTAGTTGATGATCAGTTTCGGTCACCAACATTGGCGGAGGATCTGGCGGAGGGATGTTTGCTTATCGCAGAAAAGGGCGCCACTGGCATCTATCACCTATCAGGTCCGGATACCATGAGTATTCTGGAACTGGTACAAAAGGTAGCCGATTTCTGGAAGCTGGACCGCCGCCTTATTCAGCCTGTTCAGACTGCATTACTAAATCAGCCTGCGATACGTCCGCCACGAACCGGTTTTATTCTTGATAAAGCGCGGAAAGAACTCGGGTACTCGCCCCGGACATTCGAGGAGGGTCTGCAGGTGGTGGATCAACAGCTTTCCATTTAACAGCTGGCTCAGACAAAACCCGGATCTTCAAAATCGCGGTACAAGATTTTTTTGCTTTCCGCCCCCAGCCAACGTTCCAGAATTCCGGCGTAAATACATCTGAAGTCCATCCGGAATTTAAGATCTCCTCCATCGTCAAGATTTTTCAGGTCCGGACCTTCGTTGAGTATTCCTTTTTTTCGAAGTGCCCCTCCCAGCAATAAAACGTTTCCGGCTGTGCCGTGGTCCGTTCCTCCGCTGGCATTTGCTGCCACCCTTCTTCCGAATTCAGAGAAGATCATGATAAGGGTATCTTTCCAGCGGTTCTGACTGCGCAAATCTTTGATGAATGCCTGCAGTGCCTCGTCCAGTTGTCCGAGAAGCCGTGCATGTGTACCTGCCTGTGAAACATGTGTATCATAACCGGTCTGGGCTACATAATAAACAGCCGTTTCAAGTCCTGAACCAATGAACATAGAAGTACTTTTCAACTGTTTCCCCAGCGGCGTGGCAGGATATTCGGCTTTGACTTGATGCAATTTTGTTTTCTCCTGAATATACTGCGCTGAAGCGGCTGTTTCGGTCAATGTACGGTAGAGGTAAAATAGATTTTGCTGTTGTTCATTCTCATGATCCTGAGACAGAGAGGCAAAGAGATCTTCTGTGGTCATCAGATAAAATTGTTTCGGGTCTGTGAGCGCAATCGCTTTTCTGGTTTCGCCTTTCACGGCCAGCGAAAGACTGGAATCCGTTTCTATGATATCATGTGCTGTTTTTCCGTTCTGGTCCAGGTATCTCCCGAGCCAGCCGGTACTTAGGAACTCCGAGGCATCCGATGCGGAGTGCCATATATCTGTAGACCGGAAGTGGGAGCGGTCGGGATTAGGATATCCTACGTTATTCACGATGGTCAAATCTCCGCTGCGGAAACATTCCTGCAAAAACTTCAGTGAGGGGTGAAGAGCAAGTTCATCCGTGAGAGGTAACACCTCTTTTTCCGGAAGCGCCAGCTTCTTCCTCAGTTTATAATACAGGTCATTCTTGTACGGTATTACGGTGTTCAGCCCGTCATTCCCTCCTGAAAGCTGGATCACCACCAGTTTTTTTCCGGCAGACATTTCCGGAAGCAGGCGGCTTCCTGCCTTGAGAAAATCCGGAGTCATTACAAGTCCGGTGGCCAGGGCGGAAGCCCGTATGAAGTCGCGTCTTTTCATTTAGCCAAGTTGAAATTCAGGAAAAGATAACAGCACAATGGCCTGCCCTTTGTAATCCCGTTCCCGTATACTGTACATAATCTCTTTGGCCGTGGTGCTTTGGATCTCTCCAATGATGTGATCGGCATGGGCGATTAGATTCGTCCCCGGAAAATCGAGCTGAAAGGCCTCCCAGTTGGCTTTCGCTCCAAATTTCCGGCGGATCCGCGCTTTCACTTTTTCCGGCAGTGTGTTTTCTGCGTCATCTTTCTCGTCATTCCATTCGATTTCACCGCTGTTCAGCAACAGAGAGGCCAGTCGCATACGGGTCATCAGCCGGGAACTGTCGATCCAATGTTTTCCTCCCGGCCAGCCCGCTACATTTGGCGGATAGAAAAGCACCTGTCCGAGCATGTGCTGAATCAGTAGCATTGTTTTATCATCCTCATAGGTGATTTTGAATTTCCGGTGAAGATTAACAAGAATCTCAACGGGAGAGCGTATCAGCGCACAATAATGAACAGAATTAAAAAACCATTCGGCACGAAACAGGAAGCGAAACAGGGTGTCTATATTGTAATCGGAGTTGAAGAAAACCTCCGCCATTTCGGAAATTCTGCTGTTGTCCGGCGTTTCATTTACAAAATGACGATATATTTTCCCACAGATAAACTGGGCGGTTTCTTTCCGGGAAAGAAGGATGTTGATAATGTCATCGCCGGACCAGTTTCCCTTTTTTTCCATGAATTCCTTTTCACCCTCATCGTGCCATTCCTGACTCACCGTAAACGTTCCTTCTCCGGATAGGGTGTGTCCTGTAAAGGCGCGGGCGGCTTCGCGTACGTCTTTTTCCGAATAATTTCCACGGCCAATTGTAAAAAGCTCCATCAGTTCCCGGGCAAAATTTTCATTGGGATGATCCTTCCGGTTCTGCCGGTTATTCAGAAAGTCCAGCATGGCAGGCTCCCGGGACAGGGCGATAACCATTTCGCGAAAGCTTCCCAGTGCATGCTTGCGCAGCGTATTGATATACGAGAGAACGAAGGCGGGATGATTATGGCGGCAGGCAAAATGCCCGTGCCAGAAAAGGGCCACTTTCTCTCGAAACATCGCTTCGTCCTTTTCCATCCGACGGATCCACGATATATTCAGCTTACTGATCTTGTCTCTGCTGGTTTCCCGGTATTGCTTGCGGACAGATTTTGACATTTTCTTCAGTTCCGACAGGGTTGGATCAGGGGAAGAAAGAACCAGCGGCTCGTAGTTTGCGTGAAGGGTGAATAAATCATTAACCAACCCATCCATGTTTAATCCATCCCCGTATTTTTTGCAAAAAGGTACTGTAACCCCGAATCCTGCACGGTTCATGAGGTGAAGTAATTTTCCCAGCGAGCTGCCTTTTTTGTTCATTCCCTGTTAGATGTGTGCTGTACCTGCAAGTTTAATGCCGATAATTAGGATGTCATCCACTTGTTCCAGGTCACCCATCCATTCTTTCAGGTGGGAACGAAGTGATTCCTCCTGGCGATCCATCGGTTGCATGCGCAGTGACAATAGGAGTTCCTTGAGCCGGTTGTATTTGAATTTTTTTCCGCCCTGCTTCGCGGATCCACCGAATTGGTCGGCATAGCCGTCTGTAAAAATATAAAGGAGATCGCCATCCCGAACGTCCAGACGTTTTGTCCTGAAGGGAATATTCTCCCCTTTATACGATCCAATGGGATGTTTATCTCCTTTTACTTCTTCCAGTGAAGCAGTTCCGGCACGCACGATCCAGCAGGGATTGTTCGCTCCTGCAAAATGTACTTCCTGCATCACATCATCAAAGCAAAGGATGGCCATATCCATCCCGTCACGATTCTCGCCGGCAGCTCCTGTCTGTTTGAGAGACTTCACTACCATTTTCCGCAGTTCATTCAGAATATCCCCCGGGTCGGTTATTTTTTTCTCCAGCACAATTTCGTTCAGAAACGCATTTCCGATCATGCTCATAAAGGCACCCGGTACTCCATGTCCTGTACAGTCTACTGCTGCAATGAGCCGTTTTTGGCCGAGTTGTGCAAACCAGTAAAAATCACCGCTGACAATATCGCGAGGGTGAAGGAAGATGAAGGTGTGGGGAAACAATCGGTACTTTTCTTCTCTGGCAGGCAATATGGCTTCCTGAATTCGTGCAGCATAGTTGATGCTGTCAGTGATATCTTTGTTTTTTTCTTCAATGATCTCCTTTTGCCGGACAACTTCGGCGGTGCGTTCTGTTACTTTTTCCTCCAGCGCCCTCTTATCTCTTTCCAGTTTCTGTGTGCGGTACCGGAATAAAGCTCCTGCGCCTGCACCCAGCAGGGCTGCAATGCAAAGGTAAAACCAGGCGGTCTGGTAATAGGGCGCTGAGATGGTAAAGGAATAGACCAGGGGATCCGGTGTCCATATGCCTTCATTGTTGCTGGCGATAATGTGCAATGTATAATGCCCGGGCTTCAATCCGGAGTAGGTGATGGTACCGCTTTCTGATTCCGGAGACCATTTTTCTTCCGCCCCTTCCAGCATATGCTTGAATCGCACTTTCTCCGGCGCACTCATACAAATACCGGTAAAGGAAAATGTGAGATGATTCTGATAATAAGCGAAAACAGGCTCAATCGGAAGGTCGTTTTCCGGTCCCACCCTGAATCCGAGTGAATCCCAGTTTTGATTTTCAAAAAACAATTGAAGGGAAGTCAGAAGAGGGGTAACAGCCAGGGGATTATTGTTTAACGAAACCGGATCCAGGCATACCAGGTTTTTTTTGTTCGAGAACCAAATTCGTCCGTCCGGGTCTGCATATCCGGAGGCTGGAAGACAGTCGATGTCATTCAGGCCTTCCGCCTTACCGAAATTTTTTATTTCCGGCATTTCTGCTTTCCCGACATCGCTGATACGGACGCGGGACAGTCCTTTAGTGGTTCCCACCCAGGCGTAATCTCCTGACACCACTATGAAAACAATCACATCATGCACGAGTCCATGCCGGTGATCCACTGTAATAAATTGTTTCCCGTCATAAACAGATAAACCGGAACCGTAAGTCCCTATCCACAAACGGCCGAGTGCATCTTCTGCAACACAGTTGACATAATCATTCGGCAGACTATCGCTTTTCCTGATATTCCGGATTTTTCCATCGGACATAATACCACATAAACCATGATCCCATGTGCCAAACCACTTATTATTCTTGCTGTCTATATAGATTCCGTTGAGGTAATCGCAGCAGAATCCGTTTTCCGGCAGGAAACCTTCATAGATACCTTCCCGGAATTTGCCTGCGCCATGCCCCCAGGATGAAGCCCAGTAGAACCCATCCCGGTCCTGCAGAAAATATTTGACATTGGCCGTGTTCATTCCGTTCTTCTTATTCCACTCTACAGTTTTTCCGGGATGTTCTTCGATTAGTGTGGTGCCGGCATAAATCGTCAACTGTCCGTCGGGTCTTGTAAATACCCGGTAATTCTTTTCGGGAAATCGCTCGTCACGTACAAACTTTTTCGCAACGGAATCAAACTGCAGGAGACCTCCCGAAGTTCCGGCCCAGAAGGAACCGTCAGATTTCCGTGTTACGGCATTCACCAGAAGATCTTCCAATCCCGATTCTTTTCCGAAATTTACGATGGCGTCGCCGCGGTACCGGGTAATGCCGAAGCCCCAGAGACTCATCCAAAGATTGTTCTCGCGATCCACAATCAGGTGGTATACATTATTTGTCTGCAGCCCGTGCATTGTTTTCTTATTCATCAATTGCCCGTTCTTCCTGATAAGCACCAGACCCTGCTGATTGGTGCCTACCCAAAGTCCTTCGCGTGGATCCCAGAAGAGGCAATTGATGAATTGCTGGTCAAGTACCGGATTCATTGGTACTTTTTTTGCCCGCAGCTTTCCTGATTCCATCCATAATTCCGAAACGCCGTGAGCCGTAGCGGAAAATATTTTCCCTTCCGCTGTAATTACTGTATACATGATGGTATCCGATGTGAGACCGTCGCTGCGCTGAACGCGGTAAGTTGTTTCGCCATCAATCATGTATACACCTCCGGCCCAGCTGGAAGCCCATATCCTGCCCTGGTCATCAGCGTGGATATGCATGAAGGGAATCGCATCGATGTGCTTATCCGGACCGAAGTACCGGGTGCGTTTCCCATCGTACATATAGATGCCGCTGTCGGTAGCAAGCCAAAGCTGATCTTTCTTGTCGATGTCGAGGGAATATACTCTCTTCGAGGAGGGTAAGAGGCTGTCGTACCAGTTTGTAATTCGTTTTCCGTCGTACATAAAAACACCTCCGCCCAGGGAACCGAACCAGATCCTGCCGCGACTGTCTTCTGCGGTACCTCGTGTGATGTTACCGCTTACTCCGTCAGCTTCTCCGAAATTTCGGAAGGTCCTCCCGTCAAACCGCGAAATGCCGCCACCAAACGTGGTGACCCAGATGTATCCTTTAGAATCCTGAAATAAGGAGTTGACCTGTGAGTGTGAAAGCCCTTCATCTATCGAGTAGTTCTTTAAAAAGGAAACCTGTGAAAACGAGACCTGAATTCCCGCCATAACGGCAAGAAAAAAAACAGTGCGCTTTTTCCGATGGAATATGTGAAGGAGATTACGCACTATATTTTTATCAAAATTACGCACACATCGTCCATTTGCTCCAGACTGCCTCGCCACGCTTCAAATTCCCGGCCGAGATCGGCGGCTATTTTTCCTGTTGTGTTTTTACTGAGGGAGAGCATCAGATTTTTAAACTCTTTTGTCATCAGTTTTTTACCTCCTGTCTTTGGACCCTTTCCGCCGAATTGATCAGCATAGCCATCTGAGCTTAGTATGAAGAGGTCACCCTTGCGCGCATCAGTCCGGTGAAGTGAATAAACCGTATCCTGATTCCCGGAAGCACTGATGGGTATCTTATCGCCTTTCCATTCTTCCAAATTTTCTTCTCTTATTTTCCATAAAGGTCGTTGTGCGCCGGCAAATTCCAAGGTACCAGCCAGTGGATCATAAGCGATGACCGCAATATCCATACCGTCCTGCACCCGTGTTGCAGACTGTTCTCCCGCACCGGAATGTTTAAGAGCAAGGGGAAACTGTTGCTGGATATTATTCAAAATCAGATGCGGTGCTGTCACTCCCCTTTCCAGAATAGCCTGATGCAGGAGATTGCTTCCTATCATACTGAGCAGTGCGCCGGGAACTCCGTGCCCGGTGCAATCCGCGCATGCGGCGATGTGTTTATTGTCGCGGCTGCCGAACCAGTAGAAATCACCGCTCACGATATCTTTCGGCCGGAACAGGACTGAGCAATCCGGGAATGTGGCGCTTATCAGATCCGGACCAGGCAGAATCGAATCCTGGATTCTTTTGGCATATAATATGGAGTCGGTGATATCTTTATTTTTTTCCTCGATTATTTTCTTCTGTTCTACAATTTCCGCTGTGCGTTCTTTTACCTGGAATTCCAGCATTTCCTTTTGCCCTTCCAGTATCCGCTGCCGTTCCTTTTCCTGCTCAATAGTAATAGCGCTCAGTTTTTCCACTTCGTGCAGTTTTTTTTCAAGACTTCTGCTGGTGACGGAGAAATTATAAGCCAGGTAGAGGCTCATTGAGATAGGTACACAAAGCATGAGGATCAGCAATATGACGGAAAAGATGGGGTGGCTGACTGAAATATGCAGTCCATTGTTCCCACCATAAAATAGAAGTGAGAGTAATCCGAAAATAAAGAGGGCAAACAACACAATGCTTGCGCCAAGAATTCGTGATCCCGGTTTGTTGTTTTTGATTGCACGGAAGGTGCCCAGGATCATGGAGATGACCGTGAAAACGGTAAGCCAGACTCCACTCATAGAATAAATGCCCATGCCGAACCATCCAAACAGCACATACCCCAGGCTGAGAACTGCACTCAGAACAGCCAGCCAGGCGATTTTTGGGAATCCGTTTCCATGAACGCGGTAAACAAACATCAGAAGAGAGAAGAAGAGAATAGGATTAGCCAATGCCATCAGGGCCATATCAGTCCATCGGGTGATCTCAGGCTGGGTTTGCCATGTGCTCATGCCTGCTAAACCGAAAATAGCGGCATAGCATAAGGCAAAAATGGAGAAGAACAGGTTTTCACCGGCCCTGCGGTAGAATAAATAGAGCAGAAAATGAATTAATGACAAGGTGGCGAGAAAAGCCGCAATAATATTTGTGACCAGCATGGTACTCCTCCTGCTGGTGTCTTCCAGCTGGGCCTGTGTTGCCGTGCTTACAGATAATTTGAATCCGGGAGGATAGTCTTTTATGAGCTCACTGAAGTCTGTGAAGGACGTAAAGGAATAGCGCACCGCAAGGACATGCATTTTGCGCGGATCCGGTGTAAAATGGATCGGCAGGAGTGACGGATTCATCAGCACCTCCTTGCCGGCCTCGGCGGACACTACTCCGTACTTTGCAAGCAATATGCCATCAAGATAAATTTCCGATGCGCCAAAATGATCGAGCCGGAGGGCGAAGGGTTGAGTGGTACGGAGCAGGGAAGGACCAAACCGCAAACGAAACCAGGCCGGCCGGCCGGAATAATCTTCCGGCAGACTGTCGGTTCTGATAGTGGTCCAGTTACTGTCGTTTAATTCAGGGTCGGCTCCCTCAGGAGTATCTTCTGCGCTGAATTTCCACCCGCTGTTTAAAATAATTTTGTCCGGTGCATCTTTGTTTCGCCCTTCCTCGAAATGCTGCTGCCCCAGGTCGTTGATCCACCAGAAATAAAAGAACAGAACCACAAAGGATCCTACGGACCATAAAACCCATTTCAGAATAGCTGACTTCACCCACCTAAGTTAAAAGGTTCAGAGCATTTGGCGAAATTAAAGAACGGTGGGGAATAGCGCATGCTGAAGAATATACGCCCCAACACCTGCGAAATAGCCCAGTGCTGCGAGCCAGCCGATGTTTTTCAGATACCAGAAGAAGTCTATTTTCTCCATTCCCATTGCCGCCACGCCCGCGGCAGAGCCTATGATCAGTATGCTGCCGCCGGTGCCGGCACAATACGCGAGAAATTCCCATAGGTAGTGGTCCATGGGATACATCCCGATATCGTACATGCCCATGGAGGCAGCTACCAGCGGAACGTTGTCAATGATGGCGGAAAGAAGGCCAATGGAGGTGACAATGATATTAAGATTTCCGATCGTGTCATTCATCCAGGTCGCCAGTTCGCTTAACAACCCGGTGGATTGAAGCGCAGACACGGCTAAAAGAATACCAAGGAAGAAGAGAATACTGGGCATATCTATCTTCCGGAGCGCATGAAGCACCGAATACGCACCTTTGTCTTCATCATCCTTCTGGTAGTGAATGATCTCTGTTACAATCCAAAGCAGCCCGAGGCCGAACAAAATGCCCATATAAGGGGGCAGATGGGTAACGGTTTTAAATACCGGCACAAATAGTAACATAGCGATGCCGAAATAGAAAACAAAATTTCGCTCAAACGGCGTGGTGGGGCTTCCGCTTGGATCCTCCCGTCTGTTGTCGAGGGCCGCAAATTCACCTTTCATCCGCAGAGAAGTTACAATCAGGGGGGCGAGCAGGCATAGCATGGAGGGAAAAATGAGCTTTGAGATAATTGCCCCGGTACTCAATTGTCCGCCGATCCACAGCATGGTGGTGGTAACGTCTCCGATGGGACTCCAGGCACCGCCGGCGTTGGCTGCAATCACAATCATTCCGGCGAAGAACAGACGCTGCTTTTGTTCAGGTACAAGTTTTCTGATCAGGGAAATCATAACAATTGTGGTGGTGAGATTGTCCAGTACAGCGGAGAGGAAAAAGCTAAGCAGAGATACAATCCACAGCAGCCGCGATTTTTTTCTTGTTTTGATCCGGGAGGTGATTACCTCGAAGCCGTCGTGCGCGTCAATAAGTTCCACGATGGTCATGGCACCCATCAGAAAAAACAGAATACCGGCGAGTTCACCCAGGTGATGATGAAGATTACTTTCTACCATTCCCTTCCCGGCCGGTTCCGCCTGAAATAGAATATATATCGTCCAGCACAGAACACCGGTCAGAAGAGCGCTTGCGGCCTTGTTTATTTTCAGGGAATGCTCGAAGGCAATACAGGCATATCCTGCAATAAAAAGAATAATGATCAGCGTTTCCATTACCTAAATATACAACCTTTAGTCAGTGATATTATTTTTTTTGCTTCATCTCCTCCATGTAGGTGTGGAGAATATCCCGTGAGCGGATATAGCCGAGCAGGGTGCCATTTTCCACCACGGCTACTTTATCATAATCATTTTCAAGCATGATCCGCATCGCTTTCCCCAGCGAATCCGGCTTTTCTACAAAGGCGGCACGGGTGTTTACCAGACTGGCAATGGGTAATTGATGGTCTTCACCCTGTTCTACCGATACTTTCCTGAGTGACAACATTCCGCAGAATTCTCCTTTTCTTCCCTTCACAACAAAGTCGCCTGCATGAATGGAGGCTGAAAGTTTCAGCACGTCGTCCATGGATTGGTCAATGTGCAGGGTAGCCAGGTTGCGAGGCTGGGGGAATTTTTCTCCCACTTTCAGCCTGTCCATAATGTCGCTTTTCATATCCCATAGGTGGGCCGGACTCTGAAACCGGTTTTCAACCTGATTCTTGTAAATTGAGAATCGTTTGGATAGTATAAACGTGAAGATGGAAACGATGATCAGGGGCGGGAGCAGTGAATAGGAGCCGGTCATCTCGCAGATCATGACAATACCCGCGATCGGTGCTTTTGCCACCCCCGCATAGAAGGCGCCCATTCCTACCACAACATAAGACCCTACATTAATATAAACACCGGGTAAAATCCATGAGGCCAGATATCCTACCGCGGCTCCCAGCATGCCTCCGATAAAAAGGGAGGGACCGAATATTCCCGCGGAACCACCTGTGCCGATGGTCAGGTTGGTGGCAATGATTTTCAGGAAGGCAATGATCAGAAAAGCAACAGGAACTGCCAGGAGTGAAAGTCCGAGAAAAATCGGCTTCTTTCCATCGGCCACTGCGGAGAGAAAATCACTTCCGGTGCCCGCTACTTCAAAAAACACTAATGAAATAATTCCAACGATCAGCCCGCCAAAAGCCGGCTTGAGGGCAGAAGACAAGTTTAGCCTTCCCATGATTCTCCGGGTGATATTGAACCCTTCTATGAACATCCATCCGAAGGGAAGGCAAAGAAATCCCAGTAAAATGTAAAATATAAGCTCCTTGTAGCTAACCAGTCCTGAATCATGAATTAACAGAAAATGAGAAGGGCCTGTAACTCCAGCATAAATGAGATAAGCAACCACGGAGGAGATAAAACAGGGGATAAGTGCATCACTTTCAATATCCTCCTTGTAAACCATTTCTGCAGCAGTAAGCGCACCACCCAGGGGTGCTTTAAAAGTAGCACCCAGTCCGGCGGCTGTTCCTGACAATAGCAAGGTTCTTCGTGCCCTGCTACCTGCCTTTGCAACGGAAGCAACGATTGAACCTATTCCTGCTCCTATCATGGCGATGGGACCTTCTTTTCCACCGCTGCCGCCTGTAGAAAGGGTAAAAACAGTGGCGATTGATTTAATGAGGGGAACCTTTGAGTCCATTTTCCCCTCCTTGTTATGAAAGGAATCGATGAGTTCGTCGGTACCTGTTCCGGCGCTGCTGGGTGAAAACTTCCGTATGAGGAGTCCGCAAAGTAATCCGCCGGCTGCCGGAAGCAAAACAACGGCCAAAGCCACTCCCGGATGATGCATCAACCGGAATCCGCTGGTTGCAAAATCATTGTCGTAGGAGTAATGGATCATCTGGCTCACGGCTTCTGTTGACAGATCCAGCAGCCAGGAAAAGAGAAGCGCAAAAACACCCGCAACGCCTCCGGTAACCAACGAAAGAATGTAAATATTATATGCTCCTGCCCGTTTAGAAGACATCCATCGGAATTTGTGCGAAGATAGCGCCCTTTGCCCGGAACCTGTATAGGAGGCATTAAAAGTAAATTGCTATTTTTACCCCGTTTGCATTCTATAATCATAAAACAAGAGCTATGAGCAATACCGAAGCCTGGGGTTCCAGGGTAGGCTTGATCCTCGCTATGGCCGGTAACGCCGTGGGACTAGGGAATTTTTTGCGTTTTCCCGTGCAGGCCGTCCAGAATGGAGGGGGTGCGTTTATTATTCCCTATTTGGTCTGTTTTGTCCTGATGGGGCTCCCTTTGTTATTTGTTGAATGGGGAATGGGACGGTATGGCGGTGGACTCGGACAGCACAGTACACCGTTTATTTTTCATTCCATGGATCCGAAGAGATCTATCTGGAAGTATATCGGCGTCTTCGGAATTTTTACCAACCTGGCGGTGGCGGCCTACTATTGCTATCTGGAGTCCTGGACCCTTTCATGGGCTTATCATTCGGTGGTGGGAGATTTTAGTACGATGGGACAGGATGGAATTGGGAAGTTTTTTCAGGACTATATCGGATTGACAACCTGGGAGCCGGTCATTTTCTGGGTGATCTGCCTTGTGATAAATACATATATTCTTAGCCGGGGATTGAGCGGTGGAGTAGAAATAGCCGCTAAGGTGGGAATGCCACTCTTGCTCCTTTTCGGAGCCTTTCTCGCTTTCAAGGGCTTTACAGTAACAGCAGGGGAAGCCGGAGCAGTGAATGACGGTACGGTTGGGCTCAATTTTCTCTGGGAACCGAAATTCGATAGTATTCTGAATTTCGATGTGTGGCTGGCTGCGGCGGGTCAGATATTCTTTACCCTTTCTTTGGGGATGGGAAGTATTCACTGTTACGCATCCTACGTGAAAAAGAAAGATGATATTGCTCTTAACGCCATGTCAGCCGGCTGGATGAATGAATTTGTGGAAGTGGTGCTGGGAAGCGCAGTAATTATTCCTATCGCCGTCGGTTATCTCGGAATTGACAAAGTGGTGGAGATGACAGCAGGCGGAAGCGGCTTCAGCCTTGGTTTTATTACACTACCTTACTTGTTTTCTGAATGGGGTTCGGTAGTGTCAGTACTGGCCGGGGTAATGTGGTTTGGTTTGTTGTTTTTCGCGGGAATTACCTCCTCGCTGGCCATGGGTACCCCTGTCATGGGATTCCTTCAGGATAATTTCGGATGGAAACGGGAGGCCGCCGCCTGGACCTTCGGTCTGGCAGTGGCTCTGCTCGGTTTACCCTGTGTATTAGATCAGGGGGCTTTCAATGAGTTTGATTATTGGGCGGGAACGGTATCACTGGTGATATTTGCCCTGTTCGAGATTATACTATTCTCCTGGGTGTTCGGC
The DNA here is from genome assembly GCA_020852255.1 of Bacteroidia bacterium. Lineage (NCBI taxonomy): Bacteria > Pseudomonadati > Bacteroidota > Bacteroidia > Bacteroidia bacterium. The sequence continues at coordinate 66,386 of JADZBD010000023.1, forward strand.
ATGAACAGAGCCTGGAAGGAAATTAATCTGGGAGCAGATATTAAAGTGCCAACAGCGTTTAAATTCATTATAAAGTTTGTAACGCCACTTTTTCTGCTGGTGGTTTTCATCGGAAGCCTTCCGGGTATCTGGGATAACATCACAAAGGAAGGAATATCCAATTATGTTCTCTTCGCCCGCTTCCTTCTTCTTTCACTGTTTGCAGGGATCTGCATTCTTGTTTACATGGCATATAAGCGCAATTCGCACCTTCAAAAACTCGGATCATGAGCACAGCAGCATTGGCAATGATGGTCATCACAATGGTACTTGTAACCCTGGCAACGGGATTGTTTTTCTGGAAGGTTCTTAAAACTCCTCCTAAAGCGGAACCGGATAGTTTTCAGGATAATGATAACGTGAAGCGCTGATCTTTAAAACCATAAGGTAGGGGCAGGGATTTTATCGTTCCTGCCTTCTTATTTTCACTCCATGAAACGATCATGGAGTTTTTATTTTTCTTTCAACCGGCGCGAACGCCGCGGAGTGATCACTCTGACATTCCTTAATCTGTGTGCACTTTGCGCATTGGCTTTCAAAGAGCGTCTGCCTATACAGAGTCCACTTCCGGCAATGGGACTTCGGAAATGGGAAGTGGTATTCCCTTCTGTAAGCGGACCTTCTTCGGTTACGGTAGAGCCTCCGGTTAAAAGGATCAGAATGAAAGGAAAAATCGTGGAGCTGAATACAGCGGATTCCGCAGTCTTGGTAAGTCTGAAAGGAATAGGCCCTTCCTTTGCCCGTCGCATCTTGCGGTACCGGGAGAGACTGGGAGGCTTTCATACCCTGGAGCAGCTCATGGAGGTCTATGGTATGGATAAGGAAAGGTTTACGCTTTTAAGCGAACAGGTGAGCGTTGATAGTTCACGTATTCGCCGCCTGAATATTAATACCCTTCCGGCGGATTCCCTGCGTGTCCATCCTTATATCCGCTGGAACCTGGCCAATCTGATTGTGAAGTACAGAGAGAAGCACGGATTTTACCGTGAAATCGGGGATCTGAAGCACCTGGATTTGGTGACTGATTCCATTTACTGTAAACTTGCACCTTATTGTAAGGTGCAATGAGCGGAAAAACACTGAGAGACAAGCTGAATGGGGTCATACGTGATGTTCCCGATTTTCCAAAACCCGGGATTCTTTTCAAAGACATCACGCCCGTTTTGCAGGATCCGGCGCTGTGCAGGGAAGTGGTAGACACCTTTGCAGAACAAGTAGGTGAAGATCGGGTTGACGCCGTACTTGGTATCGAAAGCCGGGGTTTTATTTTCGGTATGATGCTGGCCAACAAGCTAAATGTACCTTTTGTGATCGTTCGAAAAGCAGGAAAACTCCCTTTCAGAACACATCGCTATGAGTATTCTCTTGAGTATGGATCGGCAGTGATGGAAATGCATATAGACGCCATTCAGCCAGGCTGGAATGTGCTGGTTCATGATGACCTTCTGGCTACCGGAGGAACAGCGGCTGCTGCATCGGAACTGATTCATTTGCAGGGAGGAAAAACAGCAGGATTCTTTTTTCTGGTCGAACTCGGCTTTCTCCCCGGAAGGAAAAAACTGGAGAAATACTCAGGAAAAATCCTCAGTCTCGTAAGTTTTTAGAGGCTTTTCAGCGTATTTTTACGAAAATCTTTACGAGGACATGAACGATACCATGACGATGTCAGGAATAGACTTCGAGTTGAACGAAAATCAGCTGATGATCCGTGACATGATCCGGAAATTCAGCGAGGAACATATCCGGCCAAAAATGATGGAATGGGATGAAACTCAGGAGTTTCCCATCCCTGTTTTCAAAAAATTGGGCGAACTCGGACTCATGGGTGTACTGGTGCCTGAAACATACGGCGGAAGCGGGTTTTCCTATACAGAATACGTTACTGCGATTATAGAAATAGCAAAAGTGTGTGGATCAGTGGGGCTGTCTGTTGCAGCGCATAATTCACTTTGTACCGGACACATTTTGCAGTTTGGGAACGAAGAGCAGAAGAAGAAATATCTTCCCAGACTTGCCACGGCAGAGTGGATCGGAGCATGGGGACTCACGGAAGTGGGAACAGGATCAGATGCCGGTGGAATGATGACCGTGGCGAAAAAGGACGGAGATTTTTATGTGCTCAGCGGAAGCAAGAATTTTATTACACACGGGAAAAGCGGAAATGTAGCCGTAGTGATCGCCCGGACCGGAGAGAAAGGAGATGCCCATGGTATGACGTCTTTTATTATCGAAAAAGGCACTCCGGGATTTTCGGCCGGAAGAAAGGAAAACAAACTGGGCATGCGGTGCAGCGAAACAACGGAACTCATCTTTGATAACTGCCGGGTTCATAAGAGCCAGGTCATGGGGAAAGAAGGGGATGGATTTATACAGGCAATGAAAGTCCTTGACGGAGGACGGATATCAATCGCAGCCTTAGCCTGTGGCATTGCACGTGGCGCGTTTGAGGCAGCTGTAAAATATTCCAAAGAAAGAGAACAGTTCGGAAAGCCGATCTCGCAATTTCAAGCCATTGCATTTAAACTTGCCGACATGGGCACACGGCTCGAAGCCGCTGAGCTCCTTACCTTCCGGGCAGCGGATATGAAAAACAAAGGACAGAAGATGACCAAGGAAGGTGCCGTTGCTAAATATTACGCCTCCGAAGCGGCGGTGTGGATAAGCAACGAAGCTGTGCAGATTTTTGGCGGCTATGGTTATACAAAGGATTTTCCTGTAGAGAAATATTACCGCGACAGCAAGTTGTGCACGATCGGAGAAGGTACTTCAGAGATTCAAAAGGTAGTGATCGCCCGTGAAATACTTAAATAAAATTTAACTCCGGTTCATATGAAACATTTGTTCTTTTTATGCTGCATTCTGTGGGGAGCTCTACCTGCTCAGATTGAAATCATACAGTCAACAGGCGGACAAGTTCCCGGCGGAAATGCATCGCTCGTTCCCCTCGATGGGAACGGAACTCTGGCGCAGACCTATACGCTCACCAAGTGCGGTTTGAATTACGTTTCTTCCAGTCAGAAACTGGGGCAACGTTTCAGTCCCCCGGGTGTTCAGCAACCGGCCAACTTTCCCGTGAGCGGCTTGCCTAACTGTGCAATAATTGAAAAGGCATTTCTTTATTGTGACGCCAGCGGCGTGGGCTCGTCCATCACGGCCAGTATTACAAATCCCAATTCTGTTAACCAGAATTTTCCAATGACCCTCATCGGAAGCTGCGGGGACAAATGCTGGGGCTATTCCGGAACTTATTCGTACCGGGCCGATGTTACCTCCATCATCAGCGGAAACGGAACGTACGTGCTTTCCGGACTGCCCGTGAGTCAGCCGGACGATGTGGATGGTGCCACACTTTTCATTATTTACAGTGATCCTACACAAACCTATCAGGGCGATATCGTTATTTATGACGGGTGTAATGTGGGTATTGGATCCAACAATCCATCAACCATCTCACCCCTTACTATTTGCGCGAATCCTACCGTTGCCAATGGGTTTATGATTGTGGCCGATTACCAGGGCGTGGGAGCGCAAGTGGTGGTGAATGGATCGGCTCCGTTCAATATTGTGGACGACTGGTGGAACTATGTGGATCAGGCTACCACACTAACCACTTCAACCACTTCGTCCACTTTTGCCGCAAATGGAAATGGTTCAGACTGTTTCAATTTTATGATGATGGGACTTTACTGGCAAACCACAACCTGTGCCACTTGCACACCGGCTTCCAATCTCCTGAATGTAACTGCGAATGTGGTGAATGCCTCCTGCGGACAGTCTAACGGGAGTGCCACGGTTACGGTAACCGGGGGAACTCCACCGTATACGTACAATTGGTCGCCCAATAGTAATACAACGAATACTGCCACCGGACTTGCCGGAGGCACCTATTATGTTACCATCACGGATTCTACCGGTTGCGCCATGACGGTAGACACCATCTTTATTGCAGGATCATCACCCAATGCCTCCTTTACCGCATTAAACACCAGCGGTTGTGCACCGCATTGTGTCATTTTTTCGGATCTTACCTCCCCCGGTTGTACAACGGTGAACTGGAATTTTGGTGATAATACCACCGCCACCGGGTCGAATCCGACGCATTGTTATACTACCCCGGGTGTTTTCACAGTAACTATGATCTGTCTTGATGCTTCCGGCTGTGCGGATACAGTTGTCCAAACTGCTCTTGTAAATATATATTCGGTTCCCATTGCTTCATTCACCGCCACTCCTGCGCTGAATGTGGTTTCGCCTCCGGCAACACCGGTGCAGGTTTGTTTTACCAATACCAGCTCGAATGCGACGTTTTATTTGTGGGATTTCAATGATACAGGTGATGACACAAGCAATGCAGTATCTCCCTGTTATACCTTCCCGGATACGGGCACGTATTGCGTATCCCTGGTTGCAGCGAATGCCAACGGTTGTATTGATACTACCATCGCTTGCGTGATTATCCTTCCCGGAATAGAGCTCATCATTCCAAACGTCTTTACACCCAATGGAGATAATTCGAATGATATCTTCTATATACCTTCCATGGGGCTTAAAACGCTGCGGGTTAAAATTTACAACCGGTGGGGCAATTTTATTAATGAATGGGATAGCGTTACCGGAGGATGGGACGGAAAGACGCAAAGCGGTAAAGAGGCTTCCGACGGCGTCTATTATTACACCTTGTATGCTGAGGGTATTGATGCTTCCGTTGTGAATCAGGCCGGATGGGTGCAGCTGATCAGGGAAAAATAAATTAGCGGAAAAACTATCTTGGTCTTCCGGCTGAGTGAAAGTACTTCATGTAATAATTCTCGGTCAGGGAAGAAATCATCACCCCTTTGGACGTACTGGCGTGAATAAAAAAGTTATTCTGCAGGTATACGCCCGTATGTGAAATTTTAGCTGACCCGATGCTAAAGAACACAAGATCACCTTCGCGGAGTTCTGAACGCTGAATCCGGATGCAGTTATCGGCTATGGACCATGACGGGCCGTTCACCTCTCTGCCGTAAACTTCCTTTTGTAACCGTGAAACAAATCCCGAGCAGTCTATACCGCCCTCGTCCTTCCCGCCGTATTTATAAGGTACCCCGATCCAGTGATCAGTAAATTTATAAAGGGTGAAATCATGTATAGCAACCGGTTCCACTTGTAATAGCACAGAATACTTGTCACGCAGTTTTTGCTGCTGGGCCAATACAGAACTGCTGCTATACCTCTCCCTTCCGCAGGATGCGATCATCAGGGCGAACATTAATAAAAGGAGGCACCGGTTCATAAGGTAAAGGTAGACCTGACTCCGCCGCAAAACAGATAAGTGGGAAGGGGCATTTAAACAGGAGCCTGTTCAGTGTTCGACGAAAAGCCCCATTTAGCCGACAGAGACTGAAACATAACCACCTGATTATCAGTATAAGACTTGTTGAAAACATGTTAATTTCTAAAATTTGGCTAACTTTGGCATCCGGGAAATAAATACCCGTCTTAAGATTAGACTCTTCGGAGATTTCATACCCGTAAGTCATTCGTTGATAAAACGTTCCCTATGAGAAAACTCATTACCCCCCTCTTACTTTTTATGGGATTAGGAATGCAGGCGCAAGACGACCTTCAGATGATGGGAGTCACAGCCCCCATTACACCGGCTTGTTCCTATACTTCTACTGAGAGTATTACGGTAACATTCCGGAACAATGGTCCCAACCCCTTGACCAATGTAACCATTGATTTCTTTTACCGGGTAGATGCTAATCCGGTGAATTCCGACTTAGCGGTGTTTTACGCATCTATTCCAGTTGCGGCCGTTGTCTCTCATACGTATACAGTTCCTGCTGATTTTTCCGCCTCCGGAAATTACCTGCTGGATGCATGGCTTGTTTTTGCGGGTGACCCGGTTACGGCGAATGATTCACTCATTGATTTTCTGATTGAGAACACGGCCACTGACGGTGGAAATATTACACCGGGTACTGCGGTGGTTTGTAATGGTGCAAACAGCGGATCGCTGACACTCAGCGGAGAAACAGGTACAATTATAGACTGGCAGTATTCCACAGACGGTGGATTCACATGGAATCCTACAGGAAATAATACGAACACGTACAATTATCTGAATCTGGTGGTGAATACATTATTCCGGGTGGAAGTTCAGAATCCTCCTTGTCCTGTTACTTATTCTGACACTGCTTCGATAACGGTCAATGGCCCTTCGGTGGGCGGAACTGTAACCGCAGATGCCACAGTGTGTTCTTCCGGAAATTCCGGCACACTCAATCTGATCGGATCAACCGGTTCTGTGGTGAAATGGGAATATTCGGACGATGGTGGATTTAGCTGGAATGTTATCGCAAATACAACTACTTCTCATAACTACACCAACCTGACAGTTACCACCTTGTTCCGGGCCATTGTGCAGGCCACTCCCTGCCCCGATGATACTTCCACCTTTGCTACAATTACTGTGGATGCGGCCCCTGTGGGCGGAAGTGTCACCAGTAATGCTACAGTATGTGCGGGTTCCAATTCCGGTACCTTAACTCTGGGAGGACATTCCGGAACTATTCTGAACTGGGAATTCTCCACCGACGGAGGCTTTACCTGGACTCCCATCGCAAACACCACTACCACGCAGAATTACACGAACCTGCTGATCACTACCATGTATCGTGCAGTATTGGGCAACGGCGTTTGTGCTAATGTCAATTCTACTCCTGCTACCATAACCGTAACGCCTCCTCCCGCCGGAGGAATTGTTAGCGCAACACAAACAGTATGTTCCGGGTCAAACAGCGGAACGCTTACCTTATCCGGTCACGGAGGCGCTGTGGTACGCTGGGAACGTTCCGTTGACGGCGGATTCACCTGGATCACTATTGCCAACGTTACCACTTCCCAGAATTTTCTAAATCTGGTTACCACCACGATGTATCGCGCAGTGGTAAACAATGGGATATGTCCCAATGTCAACGCTACTCCCGCTACGGTTTTTGTGAGTCCGGCTGCAGTTGGTGGAACGGTGTCAACCAACGCCACAGTTTGTGCCCCTACCAATTCCGGTCTTCTTTCGCTTGCGGGGCACACAGGTACGGTGTCGCGGTGGGAATATTCCACGGATGGGGGATTCACCTGGGTGAACATTTCCAATACCACCACCTCTCATACATATTCTAACCTGACCGTAACTACCCGTTTCCGCGCACGCATCAGCAATGGTTCGTGTACGGCGGTGTCAACGGCGGCTATCATTACGGTTACTCCGGCATCCGTCGGGGGAACAACTTCATCGTCTGCCACGGTATGCTCCGGTACGAACAGTGGTACAATAACCCTTTCGGGACATAACGGAAGTGTAACGGAATGGCTGAGCTCTACCGTGAGCATCAACGGACCCTGGACACCTATCGCCAATACCACCACATCCCAGTCATACCTTAACCTTTCGGCCACAACTTATTATGCTGCAAGAGTGATGAGTGGTACATGTACAGCAGATACTTCGTCGGTCGTTACCATTACTATTGATCCTGTTTCCGTAGCGGGAACACTCAGTGCGGATAACACAGTGTGTGCCTCTTCCAATGCAGGAACCATTACCCTCGCAGGACAAACAGGCTCCATTCTCTACTGGGAAATGTCTACCGACGGCGGATTTACCTGGACCACCCTTTCCAACAATACTACATCCCAGGCTTATAATAATCTCACTCTTACAACTCAATATCGCGTTATAGTACGATCCGGAGTTTGTTCAGCGGATACTTCCAATGTGGTGACAATAACAGTAGATCCGGTAGTAGTCGGAGGTGCAGTAACATCGAATGCTGTCGTTTGTTCTGGATCCAACAGCGGAACTCTCACTCTGAGCGGACACATTGGTTCAGTTGTTTCCTGGTTATCCTCAACCACCAGTCCTGCGGGTCCCTGGTCAGTAATTGTGAATTCCACGACCTCGCAGGGCTATCTTAACCTGACAACCACTACTTGGTATTGTGCGATTGTACAAAGTGGTGTTTGCGGATCAGATACCAGCAGTGTGGCTCAGATTACCGTAGATGCAGTTTCATTGGGAGGAGTGCTTGCCATGAGTGACACAGTGTGTGGTGATGTGAACGGTGATACGCTGTCGCTTACCGGTTTTGTTGGAATAATCCAGGAATGGCAGTATTCAACCAACGGAGGATTTTCCTGGGTAAGTGTATTTACTTCTGATGACTCCCTCCTCTATACTAACCTTACAACCACCACCATGTACCAGGTGATCGTTCAGAACGGGGTTTGCCCTTCGGATACCTCGAATGCCATTACCATCGCCATCACCCCACCCTCCAATGGTGGTCTCACAGGACCTGACAAAGCCTTTTGTGAGGGCGTGAACAACGACTCGGTGATGGTTTCAGGCTACACGGGCACTATTTTGGGATGGATAATGTCCACGAGTGGTCCTGCAGGACCCTGGACTCCTCTTGTAAATACATCGGCTACTCAAACCTACAGCGGCCTGACAACCACTACCTGGTATGCAGCAGTAGTTCAAAGCGGCGGATGCACCCCTGACACGTCTTCGGTGGCTACGATTACCATTCACCCGAATCCGGTTTCAGTATTCAGTCCGGATACGAACAGGGTTTGTCTGGGTACTCCCATCACATTTACATCCTCCTCCTCTGTTTCAACAGGATTTATTGCCTCGTTCACCTGGAATTTTGGGGATAACATCTCCGTTGGAAATAATAACCCGGTGACACATACTTATCTCTATGCAGATACGTTTTATGTTTCTCTGATGGTTACTTCGAACCAGGGATGTACAGATACACTGGTAGATACCATGTACGTTAATCCGATTCCTTCTTCGGTCATTGTCGCCGCAGGACCGGTAACTTTCTGTTCCGGTGATTCTGTGATCCTGACCGCTCCTTCCGGCAGCAACTATACCTATCTGTGGACACCGGGTGGAGCCACCAGCCAAACAATAGTAGCAGATTCAGGTGCTGTTTATTATGTAACCGTTACCGATACACTTACCGGATGTTTCTCGTCAGACAGCATGGTTGTGACGGTGAACGCTCTTCCCGTAGTCAATGCCGGAAATGATACAACCATCAGTCTGGGTACGGTAATTAACCTGAATGGTTCTGGCGGCGGATCGTATGCATGGATTCCCACAACGGTTTCCAATCCTTTTATTGCGGATCCTGAGATTCAGCCAACCTCCACCACAACGTATATACTTACGGTGACCGACCAGAACGGTTGCCTGGGCTCCGACAGCGTTACAATAACTGTTGAAAATGATTACATCGTTCATGTGATGAATCTTCTTACTCCGAATGCCGACGGTTATAATGATTCCTGGGTGATTGACGGCATACTTTTTTATCCCGACAACACCGTTAAAATTTATAACCGGAACGGACAGTTGGTTTATTCCAAAGAGAACTACGATAACCAATGGACCGGCACGTGGAAGGATGTAGAATTGCCTGATGGTACCTATTACTATGTCCTTACCTTTTCCGGATCGGAAAAGATCTACAAAGGTTCTGTAACCGTTCTGAGAAATAACTGATCCTGTAATAACCCCTGAAAGAAACCAGCTATGAAAAAGCTTTTCCTCATAAGTTTCGCTCTTACCCTCGCCGTTACCGTCAGGGCACAGCAACTGCCATTGTACAGTCAGTATATGTACAATCCTTTCTTGCATAACCCTTCATTAACGGGATTCAAAGAGAGCCCTCAGGTTTTTCTTGTGCACCGGCAGCAATGGAGAGATATGCCCGGTTCTCCTGTGACTAACGCCCTTTCTGTAGATGGAAAATTTCCCGGAAATGAAAAAATCGGTATGGGTTTGTATGTGTACCAGGACGTAACAGATCTGATCGAGAGACTCGGACTGGGAGGCGCTTACTCATACAGTTTTCAGCTCAGCGGCGACCATTTCCTGTTGGCCGGTCTTTCATTCGGAGTTACCGATAATCAGATCGATTTCTCAAGGGCTTTAGTGATGGACAAAGATGACCCCTTCCTGTATTCAGACAAGCGACGCAAGATTTCAATGGACGCGGCCTTTGGTCTGACCTATTGGTGGAACGATCTTCAGGTTGGGTTTTCCGTTCCCCAACTACTGGGTAACGATGTCCGATATATCAGTAACGAGTCGAATGCATATTATCACCTGTCACGGCATTATACTGCCGGGGCAAAGTACAGCTTTAATATTTCCGAGTCCAATCAAATAAAGGGGGAACCTTCTGTAATGGTACGGATGATGAAAGGGGCCCCTGTGCAGGTGGATGTGAATGCGATGGTTTCCTGGAAAGATTTCCTTTTTGGCGGTTTCTCCTACCGGAGCAACTACGCAGTGGGTGCCCATTTCGGTATTAAACTGAATCATTCGCTGAGTGCAGGTTATTATTATGATTACGTTATCTCCGACATCGGGTCTTACTCAGGCGGAGGACATGAATTTATGCTCGGTTACGCCTTTGGGGGGAAGAAAGAGGAGAAGAAACCTGAGGAGAATAGTGTGCAGCAAATGACGGATAGTCTCCTGATGGTTCTGAAGAAGGAAAACCAGGAGCAGAAAACGGAAATTGACAGTCTGAAAAAGGCAGTAGATGATCTCAGGAATGTACCGGTTCCTGTAAATTATAATCCCGGTGGTAACAACACACCCGGAGGAAACAATACACCGGGAGGGAGTAATCCAAACAATCCGGGTTCCTCAAACACTACGCCCGTTGACACTGCGGGTCTTATTAAAAAGGCATCACTTACTGAGTTTAAAACGGAAATTGGCGCTACTATTGATCCGGGTTTCTATGTGATTGTAGGTGCCTTTAAAGGAGAAGGCAATGCCATGGAAGTTAAAGAGAAGTGGATTAAAATGGGTTACCAGACCAGCAAGGTCCTTTTCAACGCAAAACGCAAGTTGTTCTATGTAACTGTTCTGCAAACCCCGGTTAAAGACGCGGCTATCACTGAATTGAAGGAAGTGCGATCCGGTGCGGAGGATACCTGGATTTTTGAGATGAAGTAGCATCCGACCCCCGGTTTTCGGGGGTTTTTTATTGGTAATCAGGGCCTTGCGTTTACTACTGAAAAAGTGTAGTTTTGCAATCCAAGAAAAAAAGCAATGGATATTACAAAAGTGATCTCAATTAGCGGGTTTCCCGGCCTTTATAAAGTTGTGGCTCAGGCCAGCAACGGGCTGATCGTGGAGTCGCTGGTTGACAAAAAGCGGATGCCGGCCTATTCATCCTACAAGATTTCCGGCATGGAAGATATTTCCATGTTCACCACCGGTGATGATAAACCTCTGAAGGAAGTATTCAAAGCTATTTTTGAAAAGGAGCAGGGCGGACCTGCCTTAGATCATAAATCCACCGACGAAGAGATCCGGCAATACTTTGCCGTGATAGTTCCTGAATATGATAAAGAGCGTGTCAGGATTTCAGATATGAAGAAAGCGATTCAGTGGTATAATATATTACAAAAGACAGAATTGCTGACTGCGGAGGAACCAAAGGAAGACGAAAAGCTGAGCCTGGACAAGGATAAAGGCGCTGCCTCGCATAAGGGATCGCTGAAGGACGCTGGCTCCAAAACAGTTAAAACAAATGCTCCCCACGTGAAAACGCAGGGTGTCCGAAAGATTGGAGGAGGGTCCTGAGTATATGGAAAGTACGATAGAGTTGCCGGTTCGCCCGCAGCGTCGTTTTATTCCTGAAACTTTTCAGATCACGGACTGGGTATCTGCAAAGCCCTACTACGATGAACTGCTTTCTCGTGAGATTTCGGATCTGGACACTCTGCGGAAATGGCTGCGTGACTGGAGTGAAATCAATTCTGCCGTTGAGGAAGACGCGTCCTGGCGTTATATACGGATGACGTGCAATACCAGGGATCAGGCACTGGTGGATCATTACAATCTTTTCATCAGTGAGATTCAGCCGGCGATGGAACCGGTTCAGGATAAATTGAACAGAAAATTCATCGCATGTCCTTTCTCCGGTGAATTGAACCCTCTTCATTTTGAGGTATACGTGCGAACGGTTAGGAATCAGGTGGCCCTGTTCCGGGAAGCTAATGTGGAACTCAGTGCCGAGATTTCCAGGGAGAGCCAGAAATACGGCCAGATAGCTGCCGAGATGACCATTACGGAGGACGGCAAAGAGTTCACCCTGCAACAGGCCGCTAATTTCTTGCGAGATCCTGACCGGGCGAAAAGGGAAAAGATTTACATGGCCATTCAGGCGCGTAGAGGCCGGGATAAGAATGTGCTGGATGATCTGCTGAACAGACTCATCGGATTAAGGCATCGCATAGCGCTGAATGCCGGATATAAAAACTTCAGGGATTTTCGCCATCAGCAACTCGGCCGTTTTGATTATACGGTGGCCGACTGCTTTAGTTTTCATGAGGCCGTGGCCTCGGAGGTGGTAAAAGCCACTGCCTTTTTCGAAAAGGAAAAGCAGCGGCAGATGAAAGTGGATGTGCTTCGGCCCTGGGATACCGAATTTGACCCTGATGGACAGCAGCCCCTGAAACCTTCTTCTGATTCAAAGCAACTGATTGAACGTTCGGTGCGTTGTTTCCGTAAAGTGGATCCCTGGTTCGCTACACGGTTAGAGGTAATGGAAGCCATGGGAAATTTTGACCTTGATTCAAGGATCGGGAAGGCTCCCGGCGGTTATAATTCCACTCTTTCTGAGATTGGGGTCCCCTTTATTTTTATGAACTCGGCCAACAGTCAGCGCGATCTGGTGACCATGGTTCACGAAGGCGGGCATGCCATGCATTCCTTTTTAAGCCGCAGCCTGGAACTGCTCGAGTTTAAAAATATACCATCCGAGATCGCTGAACTCGCTTCTATGTCTATGGAATTGATAACCATGGAGCACTGGGAAGAGTTTTATCCCGACAGGGCAGATCTTCGCCGTGCCAGAAAGGAGCAGATGGAGAAAGTACTCAAAGGGCTTGCCTGGATTGCCAGAGTGGATAAATTTCAGCACTGGCTGTATGAACATCCGGAACACACCGCTGAGCAACGTACGGAATACTGGTTGAAGCTCGGTACGGAGTTTGGAACGGGCGTGGTGAACTGGAGCGGAATGGAAGAAATTGCAGGACGCTCGTGGCAGATGCAATTGCATATTTTCGAAGTACCTTTTTATTATATCGAATATGGGATTGCCCAGCTCGGTGCCATCGCTATGTGGAGAAACTATAAAAAGGATCCGGAACTGGCTGTTAAGAATTATAAAGCAGCTCTTAGTCTGGGTTATACCCGCCCATTGCCTGAATTATTTAAAACGGCAGGGGTGCGCTTTGATTTTTCCCGTGAGTATGTCCGGGAACTGACCGGATTCGTTCTTGACGAATACAAGAAATTATCGGAATGAAGCGACCGCAAAGAGAAAGCTATCCGGATTATTTTGAAACCTATATCCGCCTTGTGCCGGGGGATTTGGTGATGAAGGTTCTCGAAGATCAGATCCTTGATCTGCAGTTTATCCTTTCGGATGTGGATGAGGAGAAGCAAGGATTCCGTTATGCGGAGGGAAAATGGAGCCTGAAAGAAGTGATTGGGCATGTTATTGATACGGAGCGAATCATGATCTACAGGGCACTGTGCTTCGCCAGAGGACACGATGCCCCGCAGCCGGGATTTGATCCGGATACATTTATGAAGAATGTCGATTTCAATAAAAGAAGCATCTATGATCTTGCCCACGAATTCAGCGTGGTAAGAGAGTCTGCAATCATTTTATTCAAAGGAATGACGGACCAAGAGTTGGATCGTACAGGAATTGCCAGCAACTGGAAAATGAGTGTGCGGTCGCTGGCTTATACAATTGCGGGACATACCATTCATCACATGAATATTATCCGTTCCAGGTATCTCATCTGAACCGGTGCCTTCCGTTGCGGAAAACGGACGACGCGGTCTGCATATAGGCTTTCAGAAATTTTATCCTTTTCAATTCCTCCTCCGGATGGATCTTAACCGGTTTTTTAAGCGAGCGGTCAGGCAAAACCGCAAAATGCTCTGCTTTTTCAGTAGTGAATGAAAACCGGGTGATAACGGTGTCCATTTTCAAAATGACATCATTCAGGTATCCTTTACATACTGCGAATCCTTTCCCCGGAGAAAAAACCGATTGCCCGATAAAATGATGAATAGCACCACCGCCCGGCAGACCGGCTACAGAAGCCGCAAGGTCTGTCTGACTGGCGGTTTTATCAGAAATACCGGGTTCAATGCCCGGACCCAGTACCAGCAGAGGTATATGGAAGATCCCTACATCACTGTCCGGATTCCGGTACATTTCCGCATGATCTCCAAGAATAAAGAAGAATGTGTTCTTCATCATCCCACGTCGCTGACATGAATCAAGAAAGTCGCCCAGCACCCGGTCGGTGTAATACATGCCTTGTTCCATTTTTGTCAGCTTTCTCAATTCCGGGTGTGCGAAATTGAAAGCCGGTGGTATATCGTAGGGGAGATGGTTGGAAACGGTCAAAAGCACACTGAGTTTCGGATGAAGCGTATCTTTTTGCCATTCTCCGAGCACATAACGGTACAGATCTTCGTCGCAGGCGCCCCATTCATTCTCAAACTGAATAATGGTCAGGTCTTTCTTTCCCCTGATATTGTCAAAGGAATGCTCGAGTATGAAATCAAGATCGTCATATGCGGGATTTCCGTTATGATAGAAGGAACTTTTATATCCTTTGCTTTTCATCACGTCGGCAAGGGTCTGGAATACTTTCGTGCCTTTTCGCCGGGCCAGGTTTCCACCAAGAACGGCAGGAAACCCGCTGAGTGTGCTTATTACGCCGTGCTGTGTGCGCGGACCATTAGAATAGAAATCGTTAAAAAAGAGTCCTTTGTTTTTCCACTGGTCGAACCGGGGAGTAAGCGCTTGCCCGTTCACACTTTTTCCGATAAGATTGTTGCCGAAGCTCTCCACAATGATGATCACTACGTCAGGCCTTTGCTGGCCGGTATCTCCGGATTGCATCCGAACAAAAGGGCTGTTTACTCCCGTAGCGAATGAAATACCGGCGCCAATCCATTTTCCTGTTTCTGAAAAAGCAACAGCGTCGGGTCCGTACGAATAAACCGGAATATCTTTTTCACCCAGACCCTGATCGAGTACAGAACGACTGAAAGAATAAAATCCATTGAGGGCTGATTGCCCCAGGAAGGAGGACGAAGTACCGGGCAGGTAGGTCCATGCCGGCTCTGGCAGATAAAGAAAAGACCCTGTTCCACAAAGGAGAAGGATGAGGGAGCTCCATCCTTGCCGGGTTTTATCTTTGCGTGTGATTTGTATACTCCAGTTCCGTGAAATGAGGTAGTACAGTACCGTGATAAGAATTCCGGCAAGTGAAACGGGAACTATAGGGAACGAATGCAGAATAGTGCTCAGAATGGGGCCCGGATCACGTGCGATGTTCATGGCCATCACATTCAGTCGGGTTCCGAACTGATCGTAGTAAAACAAATCGGAGAACAGGACAAGGCAGGAAAGAAAAAGAGCGAAGCGGAATAATAAATTAAATACGGATTTACGAAAGAGATCGCTTGTGAAAAAAAAGATGCGACTGACGATGTAACAGGAACCTCCGATCACACTCACCGCCATAATGTCGAGCCATAAGCCACCCATCATCACTCCCGGAATCAGGGACAGGGATTCTGCGGGCAGATGATCGGAGTGCCAGAGAAGAAAGATAATTCTTCCTGCTGTGAAAAGTAACAGGAGACAGATCTGAGAGCGCAGGAAGTATTTGAAAAAACTTTTACTGGTCATTGGCTCAGCAGAGGTTGACTTCCCGTTCCAGTTCTACATTGAATTTGTTTTTAATATCGCTGCGTATCTCTTCCGAAAGTGCGAGGATGTCCTTCCCCAAGGCGCTTCCGTAATTCACCAACACGAGTGCCTGCTGGGGATGAACTCCGGCATCCGCACGGCGGAAACCTTTCCACCCGGCTTGTTCGATCAGCCATCCGGCGGCCAGTTTCACCGTGCCGTCCGGTTGCGGGTAAGAAGGCATATTCTTGAAGTTTTCTTTCAGTCTTCCGGCATGCTTGGCACTTACAACAGGATTTTTAAAGAAACTGCCTGCATTGCCCGTTACGCGGGGGTCAGGAAGTTTGCTCCTGCGGATATTTCCGACCGCAGTACTCACGTCGCGAACGGTCGGGCTGTGAACGCCCATTTTGACCAGCTCTTCCCTGATGGCTCCGTAAGAAGTGTTCAGCACGGGTTGTTTGTTAAGCCGAAGTGTTATAGAGACAATAATGAAGCGATCCTTTCCTTCATGCTTGAAAAAACTCTCACGGTATCCAAACCGGCATTCATTGGCATTAAATTTCCGGAGGTGCAAATTGGATATCTCCAGGGCTTCCAGTTCCTCGAACGCATCTTTGATCTCTGAACCGTATGCGCCGATATTTTGCATGGGGCCGGCTCCCGCAGAACCGGGAATCAGCGACAGGTTTTCAATTCCGCCCCAACCATGGTCAACAGCCCAGGTGACTACTTCATGCCAGTTTTCCCCTGCCCCTGCACGAACCCATACATGGTTATCGTCTTCCCGGACTACTCTCATTCCCTTAATGCAATTTACGATAACCACTCCCTCAACATCTTTGGTAAGAAGTACGTTCGACCCTCCGCCAAGTATCAGACGGGGGAGCTGGCTGAATGGAGGGTTAGATAAAAGCTGGATGAATTCCTCCACCTGATCCACTTCTGCGATGAAGCGGGCCTTTACATCCATCCCGAATGTATTATAGGCCTTTAAACTGCAATTTTCCCGGATGATCATCGTTAATCCTGTAAAGATACGCCAGAGCGGGAGAGGGGTGGGAATCACTATCTTAGCGTAATTAACAAAAATCTGTGAAAAAGGCCATTGTAGCCGTCATCAATGATCTGGCCACTGATCAGCGGGTCGACAGGACCTGCCGGACCCTTGTAAAAGAGGGTTTTAAGGTTACACTGGTGGGCAGAAGGCTTCCAGGATCTCTACCGGTTGGTATGCGGCCTTATCAAACACGCAGGATGAGACTGCTATTCAGGAAAGGCCCTCTTTTTTACCTCTTTTTCAATGTGCGGCTGTTCCTGTTTCTTCTCTTACGGCGAGCGGATCTTATAGTTGCCAACGATCTGGATACCCTTGCAGCCTGTTCGGTGGCTGCTACCTTGAAAAGGAGAGTACTTTGGTATGATAGCCATGAGTTATTCTGCGAAGTGCCTGAGTTGATGGGTTCAGGTTGGAAAAAACGGGTCTGGGAACGCATTGAAAGGAGATATTTTCCACGGCTGAAATTTGTGTCTACTGTCAATGAAAGCATTGCTCTCTGGTACCATAATCGTTATGGAATAAAACCGGCTGTGATCCGTAATATACCGGATGTACGCACTCCGTCGGAGCGTAAGAGCAGGGCAGATCTTGGAATGCCGGAAGACCGGAAAATTCTTCTCCTTCAGGGGGCAGGAATCAATGTGGACCGCGGCGCAGAGGAAATAGTGGAGGCCATGAAGCACACCGAAGGCATTGTACTCTATATAATCGGTGGTGGTGATGTACTCCGTGTACTCAAACAGGAGGCGGCTTCTGTGAGCGGGAAGGTGGTCTTCCTTCCCAAAATGCCGTTCCGGGAACTGATGCAGTATACCATGAATGCGGATGCGGGACTAACACTGGACAAGGACCATAATCTGAACTACCGGTATAGTCTTCCCAATAAGCTATTTGATTACATCCGTTGCGGGATCCCTGTAATCGCTTCTTCCCTGCCGGAGATAAATCGCATATTTGAGCAGTATAATATTGGGATTCGCATCCCGTCGCACCACCCCGGTGAAATGGCGGCAGCGATCACAGCATTTCTTTCCGATAATGCGGCACTGATGCGGGCCCGGAAGGAAGTGGAGCGGGCAGCGAAGGATTTAGTTTGGGAAAAAGAGGAGGTGATAATAACACGTATGATTAAAAGTATGTTTCCGTGAAGTTGCATGTTGTTTCCTTTAATGTTCCTTATCCTGCAGATTACGGCGGGGTCATCGACGTTTTCTACCGGCTGAAAGCGCTCAAGGAGGCAGGCGCAGAAGTTATTCTGCACTGTTTTACCTACGGAAGAGAACCAGCGGAAGAACTGAAGTCCTGGTGCAGCGAAGTACACTATTATCAGCGCCGTACGGGTCTGATCACCTGGTTGCGTTCACAGCCTTATATAATAGCCGGGCGCGATGCGCGGTTAGTGCTTCCCCGCTTGCTGAAGGATGAGGCGCCTGTATTACTGGAAGGATTTCATTGCACCGGTGCACTTCTCCTTCCGGAATTGAAGGACAGGAAGATGTTTGTAAGGATGCATAATGTGGAAAAGGATTATTACCGCTCACTGGGACTAGCTGAGAGAAATCCGGTAAAGAAATTATACCTGCTTACAGAGTCACGCAAGCTCAGAAAGGCAGAGCATATTCTGGATAAAGCCACCGGCATTTTTGCGATTTCTCCCGGAGATGTTCAGCAAATGCGTGAGGTGTTTGGCAAGACATATTATCTTCCGCCCTTTCATCCTTACGAAGAGGTGCAGATTCCAAAGGGAAAAGGGTCCTACGCCCTCTATCATGGCAATCTTTCAGTTGGGGAAAACGACGCTGCTGCGTTGTTCCTGGTGAATGAAGTTTTTAAGGATAAGGATGTTCCGCTGGTTATCGCAGGTCGTTCGCCTTCCCCACGGCTGGTCAGCGCGGTGGCGATGAGCCCGAACATCCGGCTGGTTCCATTATCAACACAGGAGGAACTGCAGACACTGATGCGGGATGCACAGGTAAATATTCTCCCGACATTTCAGACAACCGGCGTGAAATTAAAACTGCTTGCGGCATTATATGAAGGAAGGCATTGTGTTGTGAACCGGGAAATGGTTGCAGGAAGCAGTCTCGCAGAACTTTGCCTGGTCGGATCGGATCCGGCAGAACTATATCGCCTTGTGAAGGAAAGTATGAGCCGGGAGCCGGATGAACACGACCTTCGAAAGCGCAGAGAGATCCTGATGGGAGAATTTTCAAACAAACAGAATGCGGAGAATCTCCTTAGGCTGCTGTCGTCTCGGTGATCCGGCCTTTCTCGAAACGAATTTTCCGGGAGGGAAATTTCTGCAGAATATTCACATCGTGGGTAGCCACTATAACGGTACGTCCGGAAGCGCTGATGTCCTTCAGTAGCTGAATGATTTCTTCACTGGTTTCCGGATCAAGATTCCCGGTAGGTTCATCCGCCAGAATTACCTCCGGATCATTGAGCAGCGCCCGGGCGATGGCAACCCGCTGTTGTTCCCCTCCGCTCAGTTCATAGGGCATTTTAAACCCCTTCGTGCCCAGACCGGTTTTTTCAAGAACAGTCTGTATCCGCTCCCTGATCTTCTCCCTGTCGGCCCATCCAGTGGCCTTCAGCACAAAGCGCAGATTTTCATTGACCGACCGGTCCGTCATAAGCTGGTAATCCTGAAATACCATTCCGAGTTTGCGGCGCAGATAGGGTATACGGGATCGCTTCAGGTTGTGCAGGTTGAATTCTGCGATAGTGGCTTCTCCGCTTTTAACAGGAAGTTCGGCGTAGAGTGCCTTTAGCAATGTGCTTTTACCGCTCCCTGTTCGTCCAACAAAAAACACGAATTCTCCCTTATGAATTTCCAGGTCTATCCCTGCCAGAACCATGTTCTTCTCCTGGTATACGGAGATGTTCTTAAGTAAAATGCTGGCCGGCTGATCCATGAATCACAAAAGTACTTCTTGCAGCGGGAAGAGGGCGGTATCCTTTTCCCGAAACCACCGTATAATATCAACATTTTTCCGTTGAAAACTTGAAGATACCGCTACTCCCTGCCTCTTTGAAGGCTTCTACTTTTATTAGGTTAAATGGACATGAGATTCGTGCGGATTTTCCTTGTGCTTGTATTCGGGCTCCTGCTTTACAGGTCGCCGGCGCAGAAGACGGCGCACTACGCCCTTTCCGATCCGGATTTCAGGGACGCGAGAGAGTTGTTTGAACAAGGGAAATTCGGGCCGGCACAGCATATGTTCAACGCGTCGGCAGCCCGGTATTCCGATCCCAATAATTTGGTGAGGACTGAAGCGGAGTTTTTTGCCGCTGTTTGCGCTGTGGAACTTTTCAATAAGGACGCAGAATGGCTGCTCGAGGAGTTTATTTCCCGCCATCCGGAATCACCCCGCCGGACAGAAGCCTGCTTTCACCTTGGCAGATATAATTTCAGAAAGAAAAAGTATACGGATGTTATTCACTGGCTGGCGCAGGTCAACCCGGATGATCTGAGCCCGGAGGAAACGGAAGAGTACCTGTTCAAGAAAGGTTACAGTCATC
Source organism: Bacteroidia bacterium (assembly GCA_020852255.1). Lineage (NCBI taxonomy): Bacteria > Pseudomonadati > Bacteroidota > Bacteroidia > Bacteroidia bacterium. The sequence continues at coordinate 86,828 of JADZBD010000023.1, forward strand.
TGGAATGCGGAGAGCCTGAAAAAGCGGTACTCCTTCTCGCCGACCTTGCGGGCAAGGAGTCGCGGTACGGTCCTCCGGCCAATTATTATTACTCCCATATTCTGTATACTCAAAAAAACTATCAAAGTGCACTGATGGGTTTCCGGAAGCTTACTTCAGATCCGAACTTCGGACCCATCGTGCCATATTATATTTCCCACATTTTATTTCTGCAGGGAAAATACGATGAAGTGGTCGTGTATGCGCCACCGCTGCTGAAAGACACACTCAATGCATCCAGAACACCCGAGATCAATAAAATACTCGGTGAATCCTTTTTCAGAACCGGCGATTACCAGGAAGCAGCACCTTACCTGGAAAAATACATGAACCTGACCGGTGTGCTGAGTCGCTCGGAATGGTATCAACTCGGATTCTGCTACTACAAATCTTTACGGTTCACTGAAGCCATTACGGCCTTCCTGAAATCGGTGGACCAGCAGGACTCAGTTACGCAGAATGCATGTTATCACCTGGGAGATTGCTACGTAAAGATAAACGACAAGAAAAAGGCGGCCGACGCCTTCCTGATCGCTTATACTTCCGGCAATGATATAAAGATCAGGGAAGATGCGTTGTTTAATTACGCAAAACTATCATTTGAGACCGATTATAATCCTTTTAATGAGTCAATCCGGGCTTTTGAAGAGTACCTGGCGGAATACCCGAATTCGGGCAGACGGGATGAAGTGTTCGGATATCTTGTGAATGTATACTATAATCTCCGGAACTATGAGTCAGCGATAAAGTCTATGGAGAATATAAAATCGCTTCCTCCGGATCTTAAAAATGTTTATCAGAAAATTGCGTATCTGAGAGGTGTCCAGCTGTATAACGATCAGAATTATTCTGCCGCGGCAGACCATTTTTCGAAGTCGCTTCAATATCCTGCCGACCGGAATTACGCGGCACTTGCACGATACTGGAAGGCCAATGCAACGTATCAGATGGGAGAACTATCCCGGAACACTTCAATGCTTGATGACGCGATTAAGCAGTTCAGGGAATTTCTGTTTGAAAACGGCGCAGGCAACACGCCTTATTTCAACGTGGTCAATTACGATCTGGGGTATTGCTTTCTGAGAAAATCGGATTTTGATAACGCACTTCTATCATTCCGAAAGTACCTTACCGGAAAACCTTCCGGGGAGAATGCCCGCCTCAACGATGCCTATCTGCGCACGGCGGATTGTTATTTTAAAAAGGGAGAACATGTGCAGGCCGCTGATTATTACGGACGCTCCCTGGAGATGAATATTGCAGAAATGGATTATGCGTTGTATCAGCGCGGACTATCACTCGGATTTTCAGGGAAGGGAGACATGAAAGTACAGGAGTTGAATAAACTGCTGGAACAGTATCCCGGTTCCGTTTACGAAGCCGCAGGCATGTATGAACTGGCGAAAGCATATACCCTCAAAGACGAGTACGAGAAGGCGTATAAGTTGTTTGTAGATATCACGCAGAAGCATCCGGTATCTTCCTACGTGCCACCCTCTATGCTGCAGGCTGGGAATATTCTTTTCAAACAGCGACAGTATGACAAGGCGCTGGTGCAACTGGAGACTGTTATCAGCAAATTTCCCAAAACCGAAGTAGCTATAGAAGCCATAGCCACCATGAATGAGATTTGTAAACAAAAGAGTGATATGGATTGTCTGGAGAAGCTGGGGAAAATTCCATGGGCGAATATTTCTGTTTCCAGGCTGGATTCCAATGCATGGGAACTCTGTCGTTTAGCTTATGAGGAAAAACGCATGGAAGATGCGAAGCGGGAAATGTCAAAGTATCTTCAGAAATACCCTGATGGAACGTTCGTAATGGATGCGTATTTCTACCGTTCGGAGATCGAATATAGTGCGGGCAATTTTACAGCAGCGCTGGGAGGTTATCAGTTCCTGTCGGATCACCTTCCCAATAAATATGGCAATACAGCCCTTCACAAAGCAGCCTGGATACAATATAAAGGAGAGAATTTCCAGGAGGCGCTGAAATTTTACAGCCTCCTTGAACAGCGAACAGAACAGCCGGGGCAGATGCTGGATTCAAGAATCGGACAAATGCGCTGCCTATTTAAACTCAAGTATTATGGTCAGGCGATGGAGTATGCAAAGAAAGTACTGGGATCGGAGAAAGTACCTAAGGAGGTGATACCTGAGTGTCATATGATCCTTGCGAAATCTGCACTGGATACGCAGGCACTTGATCAGGCATGGATATCTTTCCAGGAGGTGATCAAAACTTCCCAGGGTGAGCGTGTGGCAGAGGCGCGCTACTATCTGGGATATGTGAAATGGCTAAAAGGTGAATTCAAAGAGTCGCAGAAGTTGTTGTTTGAGCTCATCCAGAGCAAGCCAGCGTACGGCTACTGGAATGGGAAAGCATTCCTGCTTATTTCGGATGATTATGTAGGACTGAATGATTTGCACAACGCCAAAATTACCCTCAAGGCTCTTATTGAGAAATCTACGAATCCGGAGTTGGTGGCGGAGGCCAACACCAAACTGTCCAAGGTGCTCGAAATGGAAAAGGAACTGGAAGAAAAGAATAAGAAAAAGGAAGGGGAGGGGATGCGTGTGCTCTTCGGCGAGCAACCCTCCATGCCCACACCTTCGGATACCATCAGGAAAGAACAATGATGCGGCAACTGACTATAGCATTTGTGTTGGCCTTTCTTTTCGGACAGGCTCAGGTAAGAAATACTGATACCACGGTGTTTGAGTACCAGACACAGGGAAAACTTCCTGTTGCCAACTCTCTAAAACTGAAGGATCAGCCCGCTTATGTGGACACCGTCAGAATGGTCCCTGAAATGAAGTATTCCATTGTATCCCGCCCGGCATCCCCTCCAGTACATCTTGTGCCAATGAAACAGGCAAAGATGGAAGGAGAGCCGCTTAAAAAGCTCTATCATGGTTTTGTTAAGGCAGGGATCGGGACCTATACCACACCCCTGCTGGAGGTAAGACTGGATCAGCTCAGATCTAAAACCGCTTCTTATGGTGTACACCTCAAGCATCTCTCTTCTGCCTCCCGTCTAAAGGGCGCCGGCTATGCAGGATACAGCGATGATTTAATAGGCGGACATCTGAAGTACTTCCTGCGCAGGCATACGCTTTCTTCCAGGCTTGGATATGCCCGGAACGGATTCCATTATTATGGATATGATTCGGGAACACACACGCTCTCAGACAACGAATATATCCGGCAAGTCCTCCATCGACTGAACATGGGAGTGGAACTTAAGAGCCATTTCAGCGATTCTTCACGGTTGAATCACAGTGTCAGTATGAATATACTCGGACTGAGGGATATCAATGAGGTGAAGGAAACGAATCTGCTGATGAGGGCAGATTTGGGTAAAGTGTATAAAGGTCATTTTTTCGGCGGACGCCTGGTATTTGATCATTTGCTGAACAAACAGGATTTTATTGACACCGCTTCCAGCACGATCTTTAAATTCGAACCATTCGTGCAGTATTCAGGGCATAAGTTTAAGGCCCGCCTGGGGGTATCTGTTACGGCATCAATCGCCGGCAGAAGTAAATTCAGGATGTACCCGAATATGGAGGTACATTATGACGTGGCCGATCACATCTTTATTCCCTACGCAGGACTGGGGGGAGGTATGACACGCCGCAGCTTCAGCGATCTTGCGGACGGGAATCCGTTTACAGATCCGGATGTTTCATTCTCGCTGCGGAATGAGGATGTGCGCATTGAATTGTACGGAGGGATGCGTGGAGCGCTTTCCCGCAGTGTTTCATATAACCTCCGTACCTCTTACAAGCGAATCTGGGACTACGCATTTTATGTGACCGATACGGTTCTGGGAACGCCTGACATTTTTGAAATAATGCAGAACCGGTTCAAGATGGTTTATGACACGGTTACCAGAATAAGTGCGGGCGGAGAACTTCACTTCCGCAGAGATGCGAAATTCTCCCTCCTGCTTAGGGGCAGTTACAACCTTTATACTCCCGAAACGGAACGTTATGCCTGGCATAGTCCGGCCATAGAGCTGGACGCCTTTTTCCGCTATGACCTTCGCGGAAAGATCATTGCCGATCTGAATGTTTTTTACCGCTCGAAGCAACTGGCCCCGGTGCAAAAGAGCACTGCTGAACCAGACGGGGTTGCGGAATTGAAGGGATACGCAGATGTCAATTTGTTGCTGGAATACCGCTACAATAAGCGGCTGGGCTTTTTCCTGAACACCTGTAATCTAACCTCCGCGCGCTATTACCGCTGGCTGAATTACCCTCATCAGCGGATCCAGGTTATGGGAGGACTTTCTTTCTCATTTTAAGGGTTCCCGAATGTGCTTTTTGCACCTTCAAAGGGCATTGAAACAGGCACCGGACGAGGTGCCGTTTTTTGTTAACATTTGTTGATAAAAACCCTTGATTTTTAGGGAGTTTAGGGGCCATTAAGGGGGGTGTTTTCGTATATTTAAACCTGTAAAAATTAACCCCAAATAATGGCAGATTTCACCTATGGAAGACACATTGAAAGAGAAGAGTAAAGGGTCGGATTATTCGGCAGACAGCATTCAGGTTCTTGAGGGTCTCGAAGCCGTTCGGAAGCGTCCCGCCATGTATATCGGCGATATCGGATTCAAAGGACTGCATCACCTCGTTTACGAAGTTGTAGATAATTCCATTGACGAGGCCCTGGCCGGACACTGCCGCGATATTCATGTGAATATCCACGAAGACAATTCCATTTCGGTGAGTGACGACGGGAGGGGTATTCCAACGGATATGCATCCCAAGGAAAAACGCTCCGCCCTGGAGGTGGTCATGACTGTATTGCATGCCGGAGGAAAGTTTGACAAAGATTCATATAAAGTATCCGGAGGACTTCATGGTGTTGGGGTATCTTGTGTAAACGCACTTTCTTCACACCTGAAAGTGACGGTACATCGCCAGGGAAAAGTATTTGAACAGGAATACAGTATAGGAAAACCTCTTTACGCCGTAAAGGAGGTAGGTACCACGGATCGTACAGGAACTACAGTCCATTTCACTCCAGACACCAGCATCTTCACAGTCCAGGAGTATAATTACGATACCATCGCCACGCGTATGCGGGAACTGGCCTATCTGAATAAAGGTATCCGGATCGCCCTGTGTGATAAGCGGAGAAAAGACGATGCAGGAAATGATGTGAGTGAGATGTTCTATTCTGAAGGAGGGCTGCGTGAGTTCGTGGAGTTTCTGGACATGAACCGCGAACGCATCATCCCCGCCGTGATTTATATGGAAGGTGAGAAATCCGGTATTCCTATCGAAGTTGCAATGGTGTATAATAATTCATTCAATGAAAACCTGCATACCTATGTGAACAATATCAATACGCATGAGGGTGGGACACACCTGGCCGGTTTCCGCCGGGGCTTGACGCGTACCCTGAAGAATTACGCAGAGAAGTCCGGACTGCTGCAGAAGCTGAAATTCGAGATCAGCGGAGATGACTTCCGGGAAGGATTAACTGCCGTAATTTCTGTAAAGGTGGCGGAACCGCAGTTTGAAGGTCAAACAAAAACCAAACTGGGAAATAACGAGGTGATGGGGGCTGTGGATCAGGCGGTAAGTGAAATGCTTCAGAATTATCTTGAAGAGAACCCCAAATACGCCCGTACCCTCGTAGATAAAGTAGTGCTCGCCGCAACCGCCCGCCATGCCGCCCGCAAAGCCCGGGAAATGGTCCAGCGAAAAGGCGCTCTCTCCGGAACGAGCCTTCCCGGAAAGCTGGCCGATTGTTCGGAATCAGACGCATCTAAATGTGAGTTGTTCCTGGTGGAGGGTGATTCCGCCGGCGGAACCGCCAAACAGGGTCGCGACCGGAATTTTCAGGCTATTCTTCCGCTCCGGGGAAAGATATTGAACGTGGAAAAGGCCATGGAATATAAAATCTACGAGAACGAGGAGATTAAAAATATTTTTACCGCTCTGGGGGTGGTCCGGGGAACAGTAGAGGATGAGCGGGCCCTGAATATCGAAAAGCTTCGCTATCATAAAGTAGTTATTATGACCGATGCCGATGTGGATGGCAGCCACATTACAACTCTTATTCTTACATTCTTTTTCCGTCACATGAAAGAACTGATCGAGAGTGGGTATGTCTATATCGCTACTCCGCCGCTTTATCTTGTTAAGAAAGGAAAGGAGGAGCGCTATTGCTGGACCGATGAGCAACGAATGGCCTGTGTAAAGGAACTTGCCGGCGGTGAGGGAAAAGAGGGATCGGTAACGGTGCAGCGATACAAAGGACTTGGGGAAATGAATGCCGAACAATTATGGGCAACAACGATGAACCCTGTGAATCGCACGTTGAGAAAAGTTACCATCGAGTCAGCGGCGGAGGCCGACAGGATATTCTCAATGCTTATGGGAGACGATGTGCCTCCCCGGAGGGAATTCATCGAGAAGAACGCGAAATACGCCAATATTGATGCTTAAGCAATGACTACAACACAAAAAAAAGACTCCCGTGGGAGTCTTTTTTTTGCTGATCACTTTTGTTTGACCTGTTTTCCGAACTGACCGGGAATTTTTGGCACCTGCCCGGAGGCAGGTTTTCCGCCAAAGGGTGCAAAGCGCAGATCCTGATATTTGGAGACAAGTATGTTGTGCTTGTATTCGTCTGCACGGTGTCCCACCACATGGTAAGTGAAACTGATATTTGAATTACCTCCGTCCAGTTCCTTTACTTCGAAACCATCGCCGGTTTTGTTAAAAACATACACACCCTTGCAATCGCCCTCCAGCTGAATAAATACTTTCAGGGGATGCGCATCGTCTACATAAATGTTCTTTGCAAAGGTGGGATCAAGTTGTATAATGGCTTTACCATTGATGAGTTGTCCTGTTCCGTAATCTTCAAACATAGGAGAAGGTCCTTCAGGTGCATGCATGATCACCTGATTTCCATTTACATCTTCAACAATCGTTGACACAGATCCGCTTCCGATGATTTTGTAGTTTGTACCCCCCTGGTATGAGGCAACCCATGCTACATAGTCCTGAACTGCATTGAGTGAGTCGTTGAAATAACCTCCCGCCGTAGTTCCGAGCGTGTTGCCTCCCCATGCAATTCCAAATACGCCGTATGTGCGCCCGTTGAATGATCCACCCGATCCGGCAGGTTGGTAGAAAAGCGTAGGGAGTGCATTCCCGCCTCCGATGAATGCGGTTCCGTTTACATTGGAATTATAACCATAAACACCCATAGTGTTTCCTGCCACTGATTCAAAATAACCTCCGAAGCCGGTCGCGTTATTATATCCGACTACCCCAATGCCGGTGGCACTGTTAAAGCCTTCTACTCCTGTACCATTGATATTGTTAACTCCGTATACACCGCTGCCGCTGTTTGTGCTGTTTCCATACACTCCCACACCGGTTCCTGTGTTCTCTCCGTAAACCCCCATTCCGGTTCCGCTGGCATATCCGTTTATAGCATCCGCACCAATGGCACTGGTTGCACCTAATGTACCTGATGCCCATACAGAAAATACATCACTGGCGGAGGGTGTTGTTTTGTTATGAATAACATGCCCCGTATTCACCACACGGAGGCGTTCAATGTTATTCGTTCGCGTTGCAAAAGAAACATTATCATTCGTCCCAATCCAGTGAAGAGCTACGTTTGTTCCGGTATTTCCCGTTGTTAACCAGGCTCCCAGTGATGTGGTAAGGTTTTGCGGAAATGACGTTTGAATATTCATGGTTCCGTTCGCATTGAACAGAAACTGTGTAATGGTCCAGTTCGGACCCGTAGGACCTGTGGCACCGTTTGAGCCAGTGGCTCCTGTGGGTCCAATTGGCCCCTGCGGTCCGGTTGCGCCATTTGCACCGGTAGGTCCTGTTGGTCCGATGGGTCCTTGCGGTCCGGTAGCGCCATTAGCTCCTGTTGGACCGGTAGGACCAATGGGACCTTGTGGTCCGGTAGCACCCGTTGCGCCATTCGCACCCGTTGGTCCGGTAGGCCCGATAGGACCCTGCGGTCCGGTAGCACCCGTTGCACCGTTCGCGCCCGTTGGACCGGTAGGACCAATTGGACCTTGCGGACCGGTAGCGCCTGTTGCACCATTCGCACCTGTAGGACCCGTTGGCC